>VYGS01000006.1 GCA_009841725.1 Gammaproteobacteria bacterium | reverse complement strand
AGATGGTGTCGTCCCCCATGTTCTCGCCGTTGTTGATGCCCGATATGACAAGATCGGGCTCGAAATCCAGCATTCCGTTGACAGCAAGATGCACACAATCGGCCGGCGTGCCTTCCACCGAGTAAAGATCCTCTCCGTGGCACCTGACCCTTATGGGCTTGCGCAGGGTCAACGCATTGCTGAATCCGCTGCAATTTCCGGCCGGCGCCACGACGACAATCCGCCCACGATCCGACAGGGCGGCCTTCAGGGCACCAAGACCGGGAGCATCGAAACCGTCATCGTTGCTCAACAGGATTTTAATCGACATGACAGTGAACGAAGACGAAATCCATCGAACAGCGATCGGGAAGCAGCAACATCTCGCATGCCGGGGCTACCGGAAACATGATATCCAAAATCCACCAGATTCAACCGGGCGAATCCGACATCTTGTGCCGGCCCGGTTTTCCAACAATCCCGACAGAGATTAACGCATTCTTGATATGATATCAAATTTATCATATAACCTATTAATATATATTCTATTTTACTTTCTCAGATCGCAGCAGAGAGACAGAGCCTGTGCAATCTCGGACACTTCGCAATCTGTCCGAATCGGTCCGGAAAACTCGATTTTCCGAATCGCGGATCTAGAATGCAGGATACCGGCGACTGACAGGGGCCATATTCTAGCGTGTGATGAGGAGGCTGTCGGCAAATGAAACCGCAACTCAGTTCCGGGATGAAGCGGAGCGGGCGGAAAGGCTGCGTGACAGCATCCATGACGGACACTGACGCAGGGTCCGACACGGTGCCCGATGCGGGTGAAATCGGGTCTGCGGTGATGTAACATGCTCTCAGGCGTCAAGGGCCACAGAGTGTCGATTCGAAGACCGGCACATCCGTCCGGAAACGCCGGCAGGCAAATACACGTATCCCGAACAACAAGGCAGTGCATATCTTCGAGCCCCTATACCGCTTGTTCGAGCAGTTTCGAACTCCGTTTCCGGCAGAGCTTCCGGACAAGCCCCCGGCTACCCTTCACGGCTTCATCATCCATTATGCAAGGCCTTTCTGGCCGCTGATTCTCGCAGGTTCGGCCCTGTCGACCGTCATCGCGCTTGCGGAAGTCTACCTGTTTGCGTTCCTCGGCAGTCTCGTGGACTGGCTCGCGACTTCCGAACGATCCACCTTCTGGGAGGATCACGGCTCGAAGCTCATCATGATCTCTCTTCTCGTACTGGTTGTCCTGCCTCTTCTCAAGCTCGTCTACGAGTCGGTTCTGCATCAGGGCATCCTCGGAAACTTCGCGATGCGCACACGCTGGGAGATTCATCGATACCTGCTTCGCCAGAGTGTCGGATTCTTCCAGAACGACTTCGCCGGCCGGATTGCCGCGAAGATGATGCAGACGTCCCTGGGCGTCAGGGACACGGTCGTCAACCTGACCGAAGTGCTGCTCTATATCGCCATCTACTTCGGCGGAGCGCTCGTCCTGTTCGCGCAGAGCGACCTCCGGCTCACGCTGCCGATGGTCGGATGGCTGGTCGCCTTCCTCATCGTGCTTCGCCATTACCTGACCCGGATGAGACAGGCCTCGTTCGAACAGGCGGAAGCCCGCTCCATGGTGACCGGACGGGCCGTCGACAGCTATACCAACATCGCCACCGTGAAGATGTTCGCCCACGCCCGCCATGAGGACCGGTATGCGCGCGAAGGCATGGAGGTCTTCCTGGTCCCGGTCTATGAGCAGATGCGGCTGGCCAGTTCCCTGTCTATCACAGTCAATTTCCTGAACGCGTTGCTGATCTTCAGCGTCGGGATCTGCGCCGTCTGGCTCTGGTACCTTGACGCGGTCAGCCCGGGAGTGATCGCCTTCACGATCGGGCTGGTCCTGCGCATCCAGGGCATGTCCCAGTGGATCATGTGGGAGACCTGGCTGTTGTTCGAAAATATCGGCGTCGTGCAGGATGGAATCGAAACGATTTCCAACGACATCACCATCACCGACTGTCCCGGCAGCGAAGAGCTCGAGATTTCCTCGGGCACCATCCGTTTCGAGAATGTCAGTTTCAACTACGGCAGGGACGACGGCGAAAAGGGAGTCGTAGAGGGGCTGAATCTTGAAATCGAAGGCGGCGAGAAAATCGGCATCGTCGGTCGCTCCGGGGCCGGAAATCGACCCTGGTCAACCTGCTGTTGCGGTTCTACGACCTCAAGGACGGACGCATCACCGTTGACGGCCAGGACATCAGCCGAATCAGCCAGGAAAGCCTTCGCCGACACATCGGAATGGTGACCCAGGATACCTCCCTTCTCCACCGCTCGGTCCTGGAGAACATCCGGTACGGCCGCGACGAGACGCCATTTGAGTCCGTCGTGACCGCCGCCACCCGCGCCCGCGCCCACGAGTTCATCCTGGAGCTCGAGGACATCAAGGGGCGCAAGGGATACGACGCACACGTCGGGGAACGGGGCGTCAAGCTGTCCGGCGGCCAACGCCAGCGGATCGCGATCGCGCGGGTGCTTCTCAAGAACGCCCCGATACTGATTCTTGACGAGGCCACCAGCGCACTGGATTCGGAAGTCGAGGCCGCCATCCAGGACAGCCTGTATGAACTGATGGAAAACAAGACCGTGATCGCCATCGCGCACCGGTTGTCGACCATCATGCAGATGGACCGTCTGGTCATCATGGACAGGGGAAAGATCGTCGAGCAGGGCACTCACGGTGAACTGCTCGAGGAAAAAGGGCTCTATTCGGTCTTGTGGCAGCGCCAATCCGGCGGATTCATCACCCAGCCATCCCTCGCCGATGCCTGAAACGTCGACGGCCCTTGTGGGAATCTCCCGTATTCCCAGGGCTGCGCCGTCACGATCAGGCCATCGTCAGCAGCTGGTCCATCCGGGCGATCCGGTAATGCGTGTATTCGGGCCATGAATAGGCTTCTGTCGAATCGAAATGCACGGTCGTGATCCCGGCGTCGAACCCGGCCTTGAGATCGTACAGATAATCCCCCACGATGAGCGTCGTATCCCGACTGGCATTCCACATCGCGAGCAAGTGATTGACGCCCGCAGGATCCGGCTTGGGGGCGCAGGTTTCCCGGCCGATGACCGCCTCGTCATCAAAGAAGCCGTCGAGGCCCGCCGCCTTCAGGGTCAGGTGGCCGATCCGCTCGCCATTTCGTGTCAGGATGGCCAGTTTCCGGCCCTTCCCCGTCAGGTTCTCCAGCAGCAGTCGGATTCCCGGCTGCGGTCTGGCCCGGTTTGCCAGGTCCGTCTCGATCTGGTCGAGCTTCCGCCTGGCCGCCATCGCCTTGTCCGGTGTCATCCGGGCGATGGCCTCGAGGATCGGAACTCCCTGCGGGATTCCGATTTCGGCGCGGATGAGATCGAAATCATGGACGGGCTCGGTCAGAGTCCCGTCCATGTCGAAAATCCAGTGGGTGTAATGCCTGAAAGTCATCTCGCACACAACGCAGGCCGCCCATCGGGAACCTGTCCATGCCGGGGCCGGATCACCAATAGCTCAGGGCCTCGAGGTAGATACTCTCCATGTCCTCCCTGCTCGCCACCCTGGGCGCGTTGTTGATGGCCCGGGTCTGCCGACAGGACGACTCTGCCAAACTCTTCACACTTTTCTCGTCAAACCCGAGAGCGCGGATTCCGTTGGGAACGTCAACGGCTCTCATCAACTCGACGATGCGACCGGACACGAGCTCGCCGACCTCGTCCCCGACAGCGTCAAGATGTTCGGCACCGAGAAATCCGGCCGCTTCGGCATGTCGTTCGGGCGCCGAGCCGGCGAGGTAGCGGAATATTGCCGGCGCATTGACCACGACGCTGATGCCGTGCGGAATGAACGGAGACGGCACTTCGTACCCCGCCGTCGTGATGTCGTCCATCAGGTGGGTAATGCCATAGGACATAGCGTGGGGAAGATGCGTTCCGGAGTTGCCGAACGCCATGCCGGCCAGCGACGCTCCGAACATCAGGGAGTCGCGCGCCTCCCGATCTTGCGGATCGCCGACTCCGCGTTCAAGATACTTTCCGACGATTTCGAGGGCCTTTCTGGCCGCCATGTCGCTCCACGGGTTCGCTCCCTGAAGCATGGTCCGGGCCAGGGGATTGTCGACACCCGGCCACTGGGTATAGGCCTTCGCCGTGTAGCATTCGATTGCGTGGCACAACAGGTCGAACCCGGTCGAGGCCACCGCCATGCCCGGCAGGGTTTCGCAGACAACCGGATCGACCAGTGCTTCCTGGGGCAGCAGATGGGGGCTTCCCATGACAAACTTGGTGTTCAGGCTGTTCAGGCGGATGACCGACACGCTGGTGCATTCGGATCCGGTGCCGGATGTGGTCGGACAGGCAAGATGGGGCAGGAGCGGACCCGGCACCGGAAGGCCGGCGCCGACAGGCGGCCCGAAATAGTCGGTGAACTCGGACGGATACAGCGCATAGACCATGGCCGCCTTCGCCGTATCGATGACCGATCCCCCGCCGACTGACACCACTCCGTCGAAACGACCGCTTCGCAGAAAGCGGGTCGCCTCCATCACGGTCGCGTCATCGGGCTCGATCCGGATGTCCGAAAATACGGTAAGCCCGATTCCCTCGGCGGCCAGGGAATCCTTGACCGTGGAGACATAGGGACCGTCCGCGAGATGACGGTCTGTGAAAAAAGCGACGGTCTTCATTCCGTGTGACGCGGCCCTCGCCCCGGCTTCTTGCAGAGTGCCGCGACCGAACGTGTATTTGGGCATCGCCACGGTAAAGGACCGGGCACCTCCTTCAATGGAATCGAAATGCTGGCAACTCACGATGAATCTGATGTCGGGTAAATTCGATTCACGGGAATATACCATTCGAAGCTCGATTTTCCACCCGTTTCAGACGCAATATATTGACTGTTGCATGTCTGACAATCCCATGTCCGCCCTCTCATTCGACATAGGGGAAAAGAATTTTAATTTATTGATATAAATAAATAATATTATTGTTCGCGCTTCTCTGTTTCATATCTCCAAAGCCCTTGTATCCCCAATCCCGATACCGCTTTTGCAGCACAGGGTGCGGAGTTGTGCTTGCCGGACTGCTAGCGAATTGCAACGGCGAAATATCCCCAATGCCCCCGATGTGGATTATGCCTGAGCGAAACCAGTTGCCGGACGGCGGCTGGCTATGCCCGAGTCTGCAGCCATGCAATCGATATCACTTCGGTTTCTTTGCCGGGGACGGATGAGTTGCAACGTCTTTCAGGAAAGGTGTCGGTTCGACGAACGGATAGCGCGCTTTTGTCTTGGCTCCAACTGCGCTTGCGTTTCTCACGAATCGCTGATCGTCACCGGACTTTACACAATAGGCCCAACTTGGTTTCCCTTCGGTTGCTCTTTGTATGATCTGTCTTTGTCTTTGACTGTTCAGACATGAGTGATGGATGGATTCAGGATCCCAATTCTCCATGAGTTCATCGTGCAGACGCGCTGCATCTTGTAGATAGTCCGGGTGACCGATCAGATTGTCCATCTCATGCGGATCCTTCGAGAGATCAAAAAGCATGGGCGGATGCCCATGTGTATAAATCAGCTTCAGATTATCTCTGCGAACCATTCTGCACGGGGCGTTGACCCCTTCACCTGTATATTCTGAAATGACCCGGTTGTCCCAATCGGTTTGCCCCGACATGATTGAAAGCAGACTGTGGCCGTCCCAGTCCTGCGCATCAGCGGTAACATGCCCATCACCGCCGATTTCCGCCAGAGTCGGAAGCAGATCGACCAGCGAAACCAGTTCGGGCACATGACCGCGTGCCTGCATGCCGGGAATGCTGATGATCAGGGGAATTGCGGCTGACCACTCAAAGAACGTCTGCTTGAACCACATACCGCGCTCTCCGAGCATTTCACCATGGTCGGAAGTGAAGATGACCACGGTCTGCGAGTCAAGTTCAAGGGTCTCAAGTGTGTCCAGGACCCGGCCCACCTTGTCATCAATGTACGAGCACATTCCAAAATAGGCATGACGCGCTGTTCTGACATGCTCATCGGTCACATTATGCAAGTCACCGCCATGCGCATAATAGAGCCATCGGCTCATTTCATCCATGTCGGCCAAACTGATCTCCGGAACAGCTGGCATCGGTATCTCGTCGTGAGAATACAGATCCCAGTGTTGCTGTAGTGTCACGTACGGTGAATGCGGATGAGTAAAGGAGATCCAGAGCAAAAACGGGTTGTCGGTGTTATACCTCGCCAGATCGTATAGTTTCTGCACGCCCGCAAACCCGACCTCCTCATCATAGTCAATCTGAAGGCTGCGGGTGCAGATTCCGGCATCCACAACAGCGCGCATGTTGATGCCGGTTGGACGATACCGCTCACCGACAATCCAGTCGGGCGTCCACACGAAATTGGAAGGATAGATATCTGTCGTAATTCGTTCACTGAATCCGTGCAGCTGGTCCGGACCGATGAAATGCATCTTGCCCGCCAGCACGGTGTGGTAGTCCATCTGGCGCAGCCAATGCGCAAGAGTCGGAATCGACGCAGGCATTTCCGTCGCATTGTCCCAGATGCCTATAGCGTTCGCGTAACGGCCAGCCAGCATCGAGGCCCTTGAGGGAACACACAGTGGAAAGTTGCAATATGCGTTCTGAAAAACCGTGCCTCTTTCGGCCAGTCGGTCGATATTGGGGGTTTTGACAAGCGGATGTCCATAAGCGGACAGTGCTTTCGCGCTCATCTGATCAGCCTGAATGACGACTATATTCGGCCTCTTCATACCGATAGCTCAGATAGGCATTCGATCGTCTAAACCGTAACCAGGTGCGGAGCACTTGCTGCCCCGCACCACTTGCGCCCTTACTGGATGGTCATACCAAGTTTTTCGGTCAGAGTCTTGAAGGCCAAGTATTGATTTTCGACAAACGCCTTGGTTTCAGCCGGAGATCGGACATGCGGTATTGAACCAAGGCCCTTGGTTAGTTTCAACCAAGCCTTATCCTCGGAAATCTTTGCCAGCACATCGACCCATTTGGCAACTATGTCGTCGGGCAGTCCGGGTGGTCCCCAAAGTCCGCTCCAGCCAACTATTGCCTGGAGTTCCGGATAGCCGGCCTCGCTCACCGTCGGTACATCCTTGATGGAAGCCACCCTTTCCGGTGTTGATACAGCGAGCGCTTTCATTTTACCAGCCTGAATATTGCCTATGACACCCGACAGATTCTGAAACATCATGTCGACGTGCCCACCGACTACCGCGGCAGCGGCATTTCCGCCTCCTTTGTACGGTACGTGCTTCATGGCATCAGCGTCCATGCCGAATTGATCCAATGTCATTATCATCGCGACATGCAGGAGCGTTCCCACACCGGCAGAGGAATAACTGAGATCGGCACCGCCCTCGATCGCCGACTTGATATCATCAAGCGAGTTGTAAGGGGAGTCTCCGCTGACCGCGAGAACAAAAGGATTCAGTTCAAGCAATCCGATAAAGGTGAATTCATCCCACGTATACGGGATAGTTCTGTTGATTGCCGGCACAGCCGCCTGCGATCCAACCCGAGCGAGCAACATCGTGTAGCCATCCGGCTTTCCCTTGGCAACCGTGGTGGATCCGGAGACGCCTGCCGCACCGGTTCTGTTCACCACAAGAATTCCGTTTCCAAGATATTCCGGCGCTGTGGCGGACAGGGTTCGAGCCGCCAGATCGGCCGCTCCCCCAGGTCCGTACGGCGAGACAAGTGTCACGGGTTTTGTTGGATAATCGGCTGCTGCAAGACCGGAAGCGACAGTCATCGCCACACCAATCAGCATCGAAACAGCCCTGCGAATCATATTGCGCATAGCTCTAACCTCCACAAATTCTATCGTTGGTAACTTGTTCTTGACATCTACAGTCAAGGAATCAGTATAATATAGTTACTTACAGAAAGTAAATAAAAAAGATGCAACCGATTTCGAACCTTCAGCGCCAACGGCCCGAGGGAAACATCAAACGGGTGTTGTCGGAGATTGTTCTGTGTGGACCTTTACCCAGATCCGAAATCGCCCAGCGGATCGGCATCACCCAGGCATCGGTATCCAGAATCACCCGCAACCTTCTGGACACAGGTCTGATCCAAGAAACCGGTCATTTCCCGGATGATCCCAAACTGGGCCGAAGAAGGATCGGAATCGGCGTCTGCCCCGACGGTGGTTATTTTGCCGGCATCGCCATCAATGCGTTTCGACAGGATGTTGCGATATCGAATATGGCGAACGAATCTATCGCCGAAAGCCGAATTCAGTTTGCCGAGCTTGAAGACGCTGACAACGTTCTCAATACCTGTGTCCAGGCACTGGTCCAGCTGATTGACGAGTCTTCCATCAATCCCGGCCAGCTTTTCGGTTGCGGCGTATCGATATCAGGCGCGGTTGACCCCCATCAGGGGAGACTGCGCGATTCACCGACACTGGGATGGAAGGATGTCGATGTCAGAACGCCAATTCAGTCGATTCTCGATCTTCCTGTCGCTATAGAAAGCATACCGAACGCGAAGAATTTTGCTGCGCGCTGCTTTGGCCCGGCCAAGCACCTCGACAATGTCGTATTGTTCAACTGTTCCTTGGCGGTCGGCTCGAGCGTAATCGCAGACGGAACCCTGCTTCGGGGTGCCGACTCGAATGTGGGACTGATCGAGAAACTGCTGATTCCGGATGCCGGCTCAGCCGGCACCCTGGCACCTCTGGATTCGGTTGCCGGGGGATATGCGATCATCGACAATCCCGCGTCATCCGATTCGACTGCGGAATTCACGATGGCGCAAAACCTGATGGACGTGATTAGACGAGATTCAAATCAGATTACCGGGGCGATTCGATTATTGGAAGAGGCGGGTCGCGGTCTGGCCTATGCGATCATGGCTGCCAACTCGTTCCTGCACCCCCAGATGATTCTCCTGTCCGGCCCCTTGATCGAGAGCCCAACTTATCGAAATGCAGTCGTAGAGGAAACCGCGAAACTGATTGATCGACAATTCGCCGAATCAAAACTGAAATTCTTCTCAATATCAAGTCACGAAGCCGCACACTCACTGGCGATCCATTACTATCTTCACGAAATTGGGGAAATGTCCAAAATTCCGACAGTAGGCAAGAGGGCTGTCGCGTGAAGGAATCCAGATTGCTTGGTGCCGCCGTTGTCGCAATTGGCACTCTTGCGCTGTTCGTCCTGATTCCGGTGGGTATCGTTTCACCATCCGATGTGCCAGCTCTGGCATTGGCGCCGGAATTCTGGCCTTTGGTCATCGCTTCGATATTTACACTGATGGGTATCTTGATGACGATAGCGCCAGGCTCGACAGACCGGAAAACAACAGAAGAACTGCGCCTGGTCCCGACCAGACTACCCCGCCTGTCAGGCTTCCTCGCGATCCTTTTCGCATTCTATTTCGTGGTTCCCTATCTCGGGATGATTTTGCCGGCGATGGCCATGATTATCGGGCTGTGCTGGTTTACAGGCGAAAGACGGTGGCCGCTGCTGATATTGGTCGCTGTCGGAATCCCGCTGATACTCGCCATGTTCTTCCTGTTCGTTGCGAATATTCCCATACCTCTTGGGATTTTCGAGTTCATCTACAGCTGATACGAAAATTGTTTGAACAGATCGTACAGGCGGTGTCGCTGTTCTTCACCTTTCAGAACGTTCTGATCGTCCTTCTTGGTGTTCTGATCGGAGCCATCGTCGGGGCCATACCGGGTATGACTACGCCAATGGGCGTGGCACTTGCGCTGCCGTTTACCTTCACACTCGAACCCGTTACCGGAATCCTGCTCTTGCTCGGTATCTACAAGGGCGGTTTGTACGGCGGATCAATAACAGCGATCCTGATCAAGGCGCCGGGTACGCCTGCCGCCTCCTGCACCGTGCTTGACGGCTTTCCGCTGACCCAGAAAGGCGAGGCGCGCAAAGCTCTGGACATGGCCTTGTACGCGTCGTGCTTCGCGGACTTCATTTCCAATCTCTCTTTGATTCTTCTCGCTGGCATACTGGCCGGCTTCGCGCTGAAATTCGGTCCACCCGAATTTTTCACGCTGATCCTGTTCTCCCTGACGATCATCGCCGGGGTTTCCGGCGACAATCTGATCAAGGGAATCGCTTCTGCATGCCTCGGGCTCATGTTCGCGGTGATCGGGCTCGATATGGTTTACGGAACCAACCGTTTCCTGTTCGGAAACTGGAACCTGATGGGTGGCCTGGCTTTCATACCGGTTCTGATCGGACTGTTCGCACTGCCGGAAATCATTCACTTTTACGCCCGAAAGGCATCCGAGCAATTCAAACCCGCGGCGATGTCCGGAATTGGCGCAACCTTCTCCGATTTCAAACGCTGTTTCAAGAGCATTCTGCGTGGGAGTCTGATTGGCGTGGTTTTAGGGGCGATCCCGGGAATCGGCGGTGCGCCATCCGCCTTCCTCTCCTACAGTGAAGCACGCAGAACATCCAAGAACCAGGATAATTTCGGGAAAGGCGAACTTGAAGGCGTGGCTGCCGCGGAAGCCGGTAACAACGGGGTCGCCGGAGCGACCATGATTCCGTTGCTCGCACTTGGCGTACCCGGTGATGTCATCACCGCGGTCATTCTTGGTGCATTCATGATCCATGGTCTGCGACCCGGCCCCCTGCTCTTTGTGGAAAACCTGCCTTTGATCTACGCGCTATTCATCGGCATCATGTTGAGCAGCGCGTATCTGTTCATTGTAGGCAAATTCACAATCCGCACGATCAGTCGCATTTCGGAAGTTCCCAACACGATACTCTACCCGATCGTACTGGTCTTTTGCCTTTTCGGATCATTTGCGATCAATAACAATCTGTTTGACGTCCTGGTCATGCTGCTAATGGGCTGTGTGGGCTATACGATGTTGCTCTTGAAGTTTCCGGCTCCGCCTTTTCTGATTGCATTCATTCTCGGACCACTTCTTGAGGACAATTTCAGACAATCACTCATTCTTTCGGACGGCAGTCTGGCAATATTGCTCCGCAGTCCCATCTGCTGGTTTTTCTGGGGACTCACGATTCTGTCTGTAGTATTCCTGGTCAAGAGCAGATTCAAGCAGAAAATACCTTTGGGCTGAGATTCTTCGTCAGATGACAAACTCCGGACAATCCATCAGCCGTCGAAAATTCTCTTTCGCGGTGATTGCCGATACCCATCTTAATGATCAGGAGCTCGGTACCAACTCACCCTTTGAAGTAAACCAATTGGCAAACCGAAGGTTGCGATATGTCATTGATGATCTGAATACCCGTGATCTGGTTCATGTGATTCATCTGGGTGATATCGTACATCCGGTTCCATCCAATGGAGATCTTTATGTCAATGCAGCCAACCTGTTCCATGAGCAGGCTTCCCGCCTGAGGCATGCCCTGCACGTGATTCCGGGAAACCACGATGTGGGCGACAAGCGGATGGCCTTCAGTCCCGCCGGGGGAATTCGAGAAAACTATCTCGATATTTACTCAAGACATTTTGGATCGGATCATTTTGACTTCGAGAATCAAGGCGTCGCGTTCGTCGGGATCAACGCACAGTTGCTCGGTTCAGGTCTGCAAAGCGAAATCAGTCACCGGGAATGGCTTGAAAAAACACTGAAAAGGTATTCCGGCCATCGGATGTTTCTTTTCAGCCACTACCCTCCCTATTTGTATCGTCCTGATGAAGATGAGCACTACGATAATCTGGGTCGTCAGGGGCGAGAAGAGATTCTCAATTTACTGGATGAGTATTCTGTCGAGGCGCTGTTCTCAGGACATGTGCATCATTTTTGGTACAACGACTACAACGGCTGCAACTGCTATCTGTTGCCATCGACAGCATTTACCCGTCAGGATTACAGCGAGATGTTCCGCGTCGCTCCCCACGACGACGCATTTGGCAGGGATGACAGGGACAAGCTTGGCTATCTGATTGTTCATGTGCATGAAACTGGACATACATTTGACGTGGTGAGGTGCCACGGCCGACAGACCGGCCTGAATTCTGCGACCTCCGTCCGCGGCTCCCGAATCGATCCCATCAATCCGGCAACCAACCGATTTCCCATACTGGGATTCGACATGAGGAATGACTGGTTTGAAACCGTCCAGATTCCTCCGTCCGGCGGTTTGGACGAGTTTGACCGCAAGGTGGTTCGTAACGATTACCCGCTGTTGGCAATCTGGGAGATGGGTGTCAGAAATCTCAGAATCCCGTTGACAGATCTGGTTGACAGCAACCGTCGAAGACGATTGATCGAACTTGCACGGCTCGGATTCAGATTCACCCTGTTTTCCCAGCTGCCTTCGGAGCAGCGGATAGCACAGCTGGTGCTGCGAAACGCCGATCTGATTGACAGTTGGGAAATTGCCGGAAGGATAGAGGAGACTTCTGAATTTTGCAAAGCATTCAGGGGGATGATGAACGCCAGCGACTGTGCGATCCAGCTCTTCTTTTCTCCTTTGAAAAACCGGGAGGACATTATCCGAACCGGACAAGTCTACTACCACGTCATCAACCACGGCTTCACGATTTCCGACTTTGCAGGTGATGGACTCGAGCGCTTCGACGTACTGGAATCAGTCGATCACATTGATGGCATCGTGATCAGATGCGGTATTCATGACCCGGTCGATTCCATCATGAAACTGGCTTCGGAAATACAGCTCAATACCGGATTGCAGGCCTCGGTGCATTTGCGCCTGACCGAAGACAGCCCCGCCGCCCATCAGGACAGCGAAGTGCTATTGTGCAACCGATTGGCTGAAGGCATGTTCCATGCTTGGCATCTCGGCGTAGAAAAGGTTTTCAGCGATACCCTTTCGGACAATGACCGCGGTTACTTTCCGCGAACAGGATTATTGGACCGAGAATTCAATCCTCGGTCTGGCGCGACACTGGTAAAGATCATCCATTCGTTGATGTCCACACTGGGGCGCGTGCGTGTTGCCTGCAGACAGACGAAAACCGATCCCATGTGCCTGGTTCTTGAATGTGAATTTGGCGAGGCGGTTCTGATTCTTGCCGAATCGGCCGAAAAACAATTGTCGACTGAGAATCTGGACGGACTTGTCGAAGAAGAGGCACAGTGGGTCAATTGGGAAACCGGATATCTGGATGAGCAACCCACTAATTTCAAAGGGTTTCCTGTTGTCCGTGTAAAGCTTCAGTAACTGGTCGTCGGGCGGCGACCGGATTCGCCGCGGACTCGGACCAGAGCGCTTTGCACCAGTATATTGGCAAACACATCAGACAACGATTATACCGTGTAAGCACCATTCCCAATTCTCAGAACCACGACATCTTCTGGCGTACCAGACGCATCGACGGTATATTTCCCGAAATCATCGCTCACACGAAACTTGAAACATGCTCCTTCGCCCCGCCGCCGAACGCGGAATCACCGAACTCGAATGGCTGCACTCCAGGCACAGTTTTTCCTTCGGTAACTATCACGACCCCACTCACATGGGATTCGGCGCATTGCGCGTGATCAACGAGGATCGGGTCGACCCGGGCAGCGGATTCGACACGCACGACCACCGCAACATGGAAATCGTCTCCTATGTGCTCGACGGTGCGCTCGAGCACCGGGATTCGCTCGGCAACGGCTCGGTGATCCTTCCGGGCGAGGTGCAGCTCATGTCGGCCGGAACCGGCATCCTCCACAGCGAGTTCAACCCTTCCGACAGCAAGCCGGTCCACTTTTTGCAGATCTGGATTGTCCCGGAGCGCACCGGTCTCGACCCCGGTTACCAGCAGAAGGCGTTCCCGGCCGAACAGCGACAGGATACGCTGCGCCTCGTCGTTTCCCGGGACGGCCGCCAGGGGGCTCTGAAAATCCATCGGGATGTCGATCTCCATGCGGGGCTGCTGTCACCGGGTCAGCGCATCGGATTGACCGTGCGCGAGGGCCGTCGGGCATGGATACAGGTCGTCCGCGGCGCACTCTCCGTAAACGGCGAGCGCCTTGCGGCCGGCGACGGGCTCGGTATCGTGGAAGCAGATAACCTGGCAATCCTCGCAAGCGCACCCTCCGAATTTCTGCTTTTCGACTTCGCAACGTAAGCGCCGGACCGACGTATGCGATAACGTTCGCGATGGCGGTGTGAAAAGCAACGATACCGGGTCCTGCCTGCACTTCATGGACTTGGTATCCGGGACTGCTCAATGCAGCAAGCATCAATCAGGAAATTGAGCGGCCAGCTGATTGACCCCAGAGATTTTTGTGGCTCCCAATGCCGCGCAGACCGTAACCGGGACCGGCGATACGTCATCCACTTGCTACAGCTTGTACTGTGAAGGTTACGCTGATTGAGACAAAGACTACGAAAACAATCCACTGGCTCCAACTCCTGCCCAGAAAGCCGATTCGATTCAGACCGGAAAACAGCACTCCTGATGCACCGATGGCGAAATTTACTACACCGCCGATCAAACACAGCAATGCACCCAGCAGGAATGCATAGAGTGCCGGCTCCGTCGCATCGTCAGGAATAAACTGCGGGATGAACGCAGAGAAGAATATCAATGCCTTGGGATTGGAGATATTGGTTACTGCCCCACGCAGAAATAAATTTCCAGACGTAGGAGCAGGTGCACAAGTGTCCTCGGGCCCGGGCCGAGAGAAAATCGTGCGCATGGCGACGCAGAATAAATAGAGGCAGCCAACAAGCTGAAGTACAAGAAGAACTGACGGGCTTATCGCCAGCGTGGCTGCTACGAGGAGTGCGATGGCGACTGCCAGAACCAGTCCGCCGGAACTGATTCCAAGCGAAGAATAAAACGCACCGCGCCGACCATAGGCGATGCCATTTGCCATAACCAAAGCCATGTCGGGACCGGGAATGATCAGAAGTGCCAAAACGGCGAGCAGGAATGGCATCAGTGCTTCGATCATGTTGTTGCCTTTCGCGCCGGACAATGTTTCGAGCAAATGGATCGGTGTCGAGGCATACAAATCATCAGGAATGACATGCACCAGTGATCATCAGGCCGCTGTCCGACAAATCCCGAATCATTCATGCGTCAACCGGCTTTCATCACGAACAGATCGGGACGTCCAGTGAGAAAGTCATCGCCAACCGGACTGCTTTCATCATTTAACGTCAGCCAGGACTTGCGTACAGGCGACAGAATCAGTTTTTCCCCAATCTTCTGTACGGCCAGCTCAGTAACCCCCTTGAAAGCAAACTCCTTGGGAATGCGGACTGCCTGACTACAGCCGTTTTTGAAAATCTTTGCAGTGTGCACAATCGCCTCCTGTTTTGAACATTACAGCATATATCAGCGGATTGTTATTGTCTTCCTGGCTGTCAGCCCTAATCGACAGATAGAAACTCTCCTGGCCGATTCCGGCCGTGGGTGGTCGAGA
>VYGS01000160.1 GCA_009841725.1 Gammaproteobacteria bacterium | reverse complement strand
GAGGAAGGGTCTGGTTGATGGCCTTGTTCATGATCTCGACCACTCCACTCTTGCGCATTTTCCTGAAATTCTCCCGGATGCGATCGCAAACGACGATCGTGTCGTTGAGCGAATAGCCGATCACGGCCAGAACGGCAGCCAGTACCGGCAGGGAAAACTCCATCTGGAAAAGCGAGAACAGCCCGACGGTGATAAGCACATCGTGAACCAGAGCGACGATCGATCCGACCGCGAATCTCCACTCGAAACGAAAAGTCACATAGATGAGTATGCCAAGCAAGGCATACAGCATCGCGAGCCCGCCCTGGTTTGCCAGTTCATCTCCAATCTGCGGGCCCACGAACTCGACTCGCCGCATTTGCACCTGGCAGTCTGAAACCACGCCGTCGATTGCACATTGCTGCGTCGCGAAGCTTGATGACTCGATCACGGTTTCGCCGTAGGGCAGACGCAGGGCCTCCATGACGCGGCTGCTCAGTTCGGCCGCTCCGCCCTCATCGCCGGACCGGATCGAAGGCAGGCGCACCATGATGTCCTGAGGTGTGCCGAAATGCTGTACCAGCGCATCCTCGAATCCGTTTGCAACCAGAAGGCTGCGCGCCGATTCGATCTCGACAGGGTCCGGATATCCGACCTCGACCAGCGTGCCCCCGGTAAAGTCGATTCCGAAGTTCAGGCCCCTAAAAGACAGTGACAGAATGCTGGCCAGAATCAGCACGGCGGACACCGACAAGGCAATCTTGCGCCATCCCAGGAAATCGAACGAGGTTGTCTGCCGGAATATCTGCATGAGCTAGATGGACAGCCGCTTGACGATCCGCCCTCCGTAGATCTGGTTCACGAGAACCCGGCTTACCAGGATCGCGGTGAACATCGATGTGAGGATTCCGATACTCAGGGTGACGGCGAAACCCTTGATCGGACCGGTTCCGAAATTGAACAGGACCACGGCTGCGATCAGGGTCGTGATGTTGGCATCGACGATTGTCGACAGCGCGCGGTCATAGCCCAGATGAATGCTGGCCTGAGGCGTGTTGCCATTTCGGATTTCTTCGCGTATCCGCTCGAAGATCAACACGTTGGCGTCAACGGCCATCCCCACCGTCAGCACGATGCCGGCGACACCGGGCAGGGTCAAGGTGGCCTGCAGCAGCGAGAGCACCGAAACGATCAGAACCAGATTCAAGGACAGGGCCACCAGAGCAACGATGCCGAAAATCCGGTAGTAGATGATCATGAAAATCATGACCAGGATCAGCCCGACCATGACGGACAGCATGCCCTGGTCGATATTCGCCTGCCCGAGGCTTGGGCCCACCGTGCGCTCCTCGATGATCTCGACCGGAGCCGCCAAGGCCCCCGCGCGCAACATCAGGGCCAGGTCCCTGGCTTCATTGATCGAATCGATTCCCTCGATCTGGTACCGCTTGCCCAACTGGGCCCGGATCACCGGCGCGGTCAGCACTTCCTCGATCCGGTCCGAAATCCGCTCCGGCTGACCCTGTTCGTCCAGCACCGGATTGCCGTCCTCGTCGGTTCGCGTGCGAGACACGATCTCCTGGTAGACGACGGCCATCCGGTTGCCGATGTTGTCGCCGGTCACACGGCTGTTGATCGTCGCCGCCGTGGAATCCAGGGTGATACTGACGATCGGTCCGCCGGTCTGGGTATCCAGGCTGGCGGCGGCGTCGATGATGTTGTCGCCGGAGTAGATCACCCGCTTGTTGAGAAGAATCCTGCGTCCGTCCCGAAACCGGTAAAGCCTGGAGCCCGGCGGGGATTGCCCGGTCTGAACGGCCGTTGTGTTGTTCTCCTCGTCGACAAGGCGCATTTCAAGTGTCGCTGCACGTCCGAGAATTTCCTTGGCCCGTGCCGTGTCCTGCACCCCGGGCAGCTGGACGATGATCCGGTCCGCCCCCTGCTGCTGCACGATCGGCTCGGCCACACCCAGCTGGTCAACACGGTTTCGAAGCGCGATCCTGTTCTGCTCCAGAGCGGCATCCCGGATCTCGTCGATCCTTTCCGGTCGAATCGTAATGACCAGGGTTCCGTCTTCTTCGGCTCCATCGTCGATCAGAAGATCATGAAATTCCCGCCGCAAAACCTCGGAAGCCTCTTCGCGCTGCTCCGGGTTGCGGATATCGGCGTGGATGGCCCCGTCTTCGTCTGCGGCGATCCGGCGATATCGTATCCGCTCCTCGCGCAGAGTCGTGCGGATGCCGTCAACCGAGTTCTGGACATGCCGGCGAATGGCGCTGTCCATGTCCACCTGCAAGAGGAAGTGCACTCCGCCGCGAAGATCCAGTCCCA
Source organism: Gammaproteobacteria bacterium (assembly GCA_009841725.1). GTDB lineage: Bacteria > Pseudomonadota > Gammaproteobacteria > Arenicellales > Poriferihabitantaceae > Poriferihabitans. The sequence goes on along the minus strand of VYGS01000160.1, from coordinate 737 downwards.
GATACATCGGCAACGCCCCGAAATCCGTCATCCAGGCGGGCGCGTTTGGAAGCAGGGTCAGTGCGAGGGAGTACGCATTGCCGAGCTCACTTTCAAGTATTTTCTTTGATTTAAGCTGTATCTCACTGTCATGAAAATGAATTTTAAGATTGTTTTCATCTTGAGACAGGGATTTGAAAGCGATGTCGTTGTGGTCGAGGATGCTCTCGACCCGCCCGAGAAAGCCGCTCTCGAGGGTCAGTCCCCGGGCTCCCCGGATCTGGATTCCCGGATCGTTGCCGAACAGGTTTGGCAGGGCATAGAAGATACCGACCGCAACCACGATCACGACGACCAGATATCTCCACCATTCAGTCTGATTCAACATGGCCTTTGCATAAGGCGGTGACGCCGGGCGAAGAAAGAAGTTGCCGGGCTGTCTTGATGGTCAACTCGAAAGGCTGCCTACTTTTTCTTGCCCGCGGCCGACTCGTCAAACTTTGCGGTACCTTTGGGCATCATTTGCGCAATGGCATTTCGCTGGATTTGCAATTCCACCTGCGACGAGACCTGCACGGTTACGAAATTGTCCTCAACCTGCCGGACGATTCCGAGCGCACCGCCGTTGGTCACGATTTCATCACCCACGTCCAGCGCCGCAACCATTTCCCGATGCTGCTTGGCCCGTTTTTGCTGCGGCCGGATCAGCAGAAAATAGAACACTACGAAAATCAGAATCATCGGCAGAATTCCGATCA
>VYGS01000049.1 GCA_009841725.1 Gammaproteobacteria bacterium | reverse complement strand
CTGCTGGAGAGGGAGGGGGAGCCGACCCTGCTGGTGACGACACGCGGTTTCGCCGATCAGCTCAGAATCGGGTACCAGACCCGGCCGGACCTGTTCGCGCTCGACATCCGGCTGCCGGAAATGCTCTACCGCGACGTTCTGGAGGTCGGGGAGCGCATGGACGCTCACGGAAACGTGATCGAACCGCTTGATCGCGATGACGCCGGCAAAGGACTGGAGCGCCACTACAGCGACGGAATCCGGTCGGTCGCCATCGTCCTCATGCACGGCTATCGCTACCCCGGGCACGAGCTGGCGCTGGGGGCCATGGCGGAGTCGATCGGCTACACGCAGGTGTCGGTCAGCCACCAGGTCAGCCCTCTGATGAAATACGTCCCGAGAGGGGATACCACGGTGGTCGACGCGTACCTGTCGCCGGTCATCAGGCGGTATGTCGACCAGGTTGCCTCGGAACTCGGAGGGCCCGAGAAGCAGAAGGGCCGTCTCAAGTTCATGCGATCGAACGGGGGGCTTGCCGATGCCGGGTTCTTCCACGGAAAGGACGCGATTCTCTCCGGCCCGGCCGGCGGGGTCGTGGGCATGGCGCGGGTCAGCGAGGCGGCGGGCTTCGGCGAGGTGATCGGATTCGACATGGGAGGCACGTCGACCGATGTCAGCCATTACAACGGTGAATTCGAGAGGTCCTACGAGACGCAGGTTGCCGGGGTCAGGCTGAGAGCGCCGATGATGATGATTCACACGGTCGCTGCCGGCGGCGGGTCCGTATTGCATTTCGATGGATCCCGGTTTCGGGTCGGACCCGATTCGGCGGGCGCCAGCCCGGGCCCCGCCTGCTATCGAAACGGCGGACCGCTGACCATTACCGACTGCAATGTCATGACCGGAAAATTGCAGCCCGACATGTTCCCTCGCGTGTTCGGCGAACGGGGCGACCGGCCGATCGACCACCAGCGGGTGGCGGTCGAATTTCAGGCGCTTGCCGACAGGATCCACGCTGAAACGGGGGATTCCCGTACGCCTGAAGAAGTGGCTGCGGGATTTCTTGCCGTGGCCGTGGGCAACATGAGCAACGCGATAAAGAAAATCTCGGTCCAGCGCGGCTACGACGTGACCGGCTACACGCTTTGCTGTTTCGGCGGGGCCGGCGGACAGCATGCATGCATGGTGGCCGACGCGCTCGGCATGAACAGGATCCTGATCCACCCGTTCTCGGGCATCCTGTCCGCCTATGGGATGGGCCTCGCCGACACGGTTGTCGACCGTCAGCGGGCGGTGGAACAGGTTCTCGATGCTTCTCTGGTTGGGGAGCTTGAGCGAGCCGCCTCGGAGCTCGAGGGGGAGTGCGGCGAGACGCTCGCCTTCCAGGTCGGCGGTGCGGGCATGGCCGACACGGTGTACAGGAGAGTGCTGCACGTCCGCTATGCGGGGTCCGATACCTCGTTCCCGGTTCCATTGTCGTCCCTGGACGGGATAAGGGAGCAGTTCGAGATCGTGCACCGGATGCGCTTCGGTTTTGTTTCGCCGGAAAAGGGCCTGATCGTCGAGTCTGTCCAGGTCGAGGCGGTCAGCCCCGCCCGCTCCGATGCCATGGCCGGAAGGGGCGGGCAGGAGAAGCCCCGATCGTCCCGGGATCCCGTTGCGATCAGGCGTTGCTACATGGACGGAGAGTGGCGGGAGACGCCCTTTTTCGAGCGGGAATCCCTGTCGCCGGGAGACGGGATAGAGGGCCCGGGCGTGATCCTGGATTCGACCGGGACCGTGGTGGTCGAGCCCGGGTGGAGGGCCACGCTGGATGGCGAGGACAACCTGCTGATCGACCGCCACGTCGCAAGAAAGGAGGCGGTTGCGATCGGGACCGATGTCGACCCGGTGATGCTGGAGGTGTTCAACAACCTGTTCATGTCGATTGCGGAGCAGATGGGCTCGGTGCTGGAGAACACCGCGGTGTCGGTCAATATCAAGGAACGGCTCGACTTTTCCTGCGCGATCTTCGATCCCCGGGGAGCGCTCGTCGCGAACGCACCGCATATGCCGGTGCATCTCGGCTCGATGTCGGAGAGCATCAAGACCGTGATTCGAGAGCGGGCCGGCGATATCAGGCCCGGGGACGTCTACATTCTGAATGCGCCGTATAATGGCGGTACCCACCTGCCGGATGTCACCGTGATCCGTCCGGTGTTCTCGCAGGACGGGGACATTCTCTTCTTTACCGCCTCGCGCGGCCATCATGCGGACATCGGGGGCAAGTCTCCCGGTTCGGCGCCTGCGGATTCGACGCACATCGAAGAGGAAGGCGTGATCATCGACAACGTCAAGCTGGTCGAAGACGGACGGTTCAGGGAGCAGGCCATGCATGACCTCCTTGCGAGCGGTCCCTGGCCGGCAAGAAATCCGGACATGAACATCGCGGATTTCAAGGCCCAGCTTGCGGCGTGCGAGAAAGGCGCCAGGGAGTTGCTCGGAATGATTGCCCGGTACGGGGCGAAAACCGTGCACGCCTACATGAGGCATGTCCAGGACAACGCCGAGGAATCGGTCAGGAGAGTGCTTGATGTGCTCAATGACGGACAATTCACCTACTGCATGGACGACGGCCACCGGATCGGCGTCACGATTGCCGTAGACCGTCCGGCGCGCAAGGCGGTAATCGATTTCACTGGAACCAGTCCCCAGCATCCGGGCAATTTCAATGCGCCGACCGCGGTGGTCCGTGCGGCGGTGCTGTACGTTTTCCGGTGCCTGGTGAATGACCAGATACCGCTCAACGAGGGTTGCCTGAAGCCGCTCGAAATCATCATTCCGGAAAATTCGATGATCAGCCCGAAGCATCCGGCGGCCGTGATCGCGGGCAATGTGGAAACCTCCCAGTATCTGGTGGACACGCTGTTCGGCGCGCTTGGAGTGGTGGCCGCAGCCCAGGGAACGATGAACAACTTCATCTGGGGCAACGAGCGGATTCAGTACTACGAGACCATCTGCGGAGGGGCCGGTGCGACCGCGAACCGCCGTGGCACGGATGCGGTCCACACGCACATGACCAATTCGCGGCTCACGGATCCCGAGGTGCTCGAGTGGCGG
>VYGS01000016.1 GCA_009841725.1 Gammaproteobacteria bacterium | reverse complement strand
GGATAGAAGTAGTCGCTCTGCATCCGGCCGAGCGTCTGGCTGTGTCCGAGAAAATGCCCCGGCCCGTTGAGACAGACATCCCGAATCACCTCCAGCGACAGCGTTTCGTCCGTCACTTCAATCCCGCGGGTCGCCCGGAGAATGCCCCCGATCAGGTCGTTGTCAAGCACGAAACTTTCCAGCGAGCAGGCCAGCAGCGACCCGTACATGCCGGCAGCCTCGTAGATCAGATTGGCGCCAGCCAGGGCGCTCAACAATTCCGTACACCCCTTTTCGTAGCCGGCCTGAAAATCGGGAAGCTTGGAATCCGTCATGCCCGCCGACACGGCACAGGGAATCCCGTAGTACTGGGCCATCTGGGCACAACCGGCCATCAGAAGCCCCTGTTCCGCACTTCCTCCCGACATCGAGCCGGTCCGAAGATCGGAGACGAACGGCAATGCCCCGAACAAGGCGGGATGTCCGGGATTCAGAAGATTGACATAGACCAGGCCGGCCACCACTTCCGCCGTCTGCAAGGCAATGGCTCCGGCAAGCGGAGCGGGGCTGGTCGCACCGGCCTGACCCGCTGAAACCAGCTTGAGGGGCGTACCGGTCCTTGCCGCGCATTCGATGACACCGAGCGCTTCCTGGGCGAAAGTGAGGGGAGGAACGATGAAGCATGTCGACACGCACATGAACGGGCGCTCCCTCCAGGCCGCCTCGCCGCCTGCGATCATGTGCATCATCTCGATCCCGTCGGACATGTGGGAGGCGCTGACGAAGCTGGTGCCGACATGCTTCGAGGTGCCGGCGACGCAGGCAAAAACGGTGTTCAGGTCCATTTCACGCGGATCCTCCACGTCGCAGGCCACACATGTCCGCTGGAACATGTGAATGTTCGGCAAGGCATTGGCGAGTTTCGCCATATTGTACAAATCCGAAAGCGTGGAAGGCCGGATCTCTCGGGTTTCCGAATCCACGACGCTCACTGCCGCACCCGACGTTCCAAGATGGATCCGGGTTTGCGACGGGTCAATGTCATGCTCGGGGTTCAGGGAATGGAGCTTGAAGTTCCGGCCGGCCAGCGCCAGAGACTTCTCGACCAGTTTCACCGGCAGGAGCAATCGGCCCTCGTCATTGATCCACCCGCCCGCCTTGATTACCGTCTTCATGCAGGATTCGGTGGCGTTGCGCAATCCCACCGTTTCAAGAATCTGCAGGACGGTTTCATGTATCCGCTCGATTTCGGACTGATCGAAAGGGCGGTAGTTTCCTCCGGCGATGCCCGGCCAGATTGCCGCCGAAGGGCCGGCTCCGGCCCCGCCCTGCCTCATTGCGAGCCGATTCGCCCGCCCTTTTCCTCTCCGGGAATGCTCAGTCATGTTGTACTCCTGCCTTGTTGAAGACATCAAGGATATTTTCACAATCGGTCCAGTTCACCAGAGCCTCGACCTTCTTGTCGTCGAGCGGTCTGGACCGGGCGGCATTTCGCCGGAATTTCTCCAGCAATCCGGACTCGGAAAGCGGATTTTCGGATGACCCGCACGGGTAGGCGACCGATTCGGCATAGCGGCATCCGTCAGCGGTTTCCACTTCAACAATATCCGGTTGTTCGGGATCGTAGTTGAGATCAGGCCGGCGAGGTGCAAAGGGATGAACCGTCGTGAGCGAAATCAGACGGGCAACCTCCCTGTCCTGCCACGTTTCGCTGTCCAGATCATCCAGGCCGAGGCCTCCTCGAGACAGTCCCATGGCGGCGCAATACGGCAAGCTGAACAGCGCTTCGCGGCGGTCTTGGGGTTGAGTAAACGGGAGTATTTCTGAATGAAAATCAGGAAGTTGAATTGAAATATTTACAACATTTCCAGAATCAATTCCGGCATTTCTCAAGGCGATCGCACCGTCGATGACACGATGGGTGTACCCGCAACTCGGATAGGGTTTGATCACTTGTCCGTATTCATCGATTGCCAGGAGATGACCGAGTTTTTCAAACGGCTTCAAGTGGCGCCCGGCATCGCCGTGTCCGGTCAATGACAGATATCCCTGCCGGCCTTCCAGGATGTGGGATTGGCCGGTCAGCCCGGATCGGGCCAGGCGGGCGCAACGAATGCCGTTTTCGGCGGCGAACGCCGCCTGAAGCGGCTTGGCATGCGTGCCGAACTGTCGGGTCAGACCCGCTGCCCGGCTGACTCCCAGCGACAGGGCATTTGCAGTCTGCTGCCTGTCAAGCCGCCAAAGCCGGCAAACCGCCGCTGCGGCGCCTAGGGTCGCCAGCGTGGAGGTGGTGTGCCATCCTTTCGCGTAATGCTCGAAATTGACGGCCTCCCCCAGTCTTGCGATCGTCTCGAACCCAACGCAATACGCCTCGATCATCGCCTGAGCGTCGAGAGGCCTTTCGGCGGCGGCAAACAGAGCCGGAACGATCACCACGCTTGAATGGCTGTTTCCCGGAATTTCCCAGTCGTCGAAATCCAGCGAATGGCCGGACAGTGTATTGAGAAACGCGGCAGTCTCCGGCATGGCGGTCGAGGCCGTTCCGAAAATCGGGGAAGAACCGGGGGAAACACTGCAAAGGGCGCGACGAGCGAAGACCGGCGCCTCTTCATTGACTCCGGCCAGGATGCAGCCGAATGTGTCGATAACGGAATGGCGAACGGTCTTGCGGGTGCTGTCGGTCACCGGCAACGAGACTGACTGGACAAATTCGGCCAACAAGTCAATCAGAAGCGGTGCCGGCATAGCTCAATCAGCCCTGTTCGAATTCGACGGACTGTACACCCTTGCCAACCCGTCGTGATGAGTGTGCACAATCTGTTTTCGCGTTGCAAGTCAAAATCGCGAAAGACGATGCCCGGCAAGTTCTCCCGATTTAAGGCCAGCACTCTGCCTCGCTGTACTCCATAAATATACGAGCAATCCCCTTCTTGATGATCATCTGCCGACATCTGTCATGACCGCGTTTTGATCGATTGATTTGCAATGCACCGTCATTGTCATACAATCCAATAATGTTCTCATGACAATTCGGATATATGGATCAGCCGTCAATCATCAACAAAAATTCAGGTACAAGCTCATGATCAAAACAATCATATCTCTCGTTATCGGTTCAGCCATGACAATCAGTGTCGCCATGGCCGACGAAGTCAAGATCGGGATTCTGATGGCGTTTACCGGCCCCATCGAATCCCTGGCGCCGTCCATCGCAAAAGGCGGTGAGCTCGCGATTGCCGAGGTTTCCGAAAGCGGCCAGTTCCTCGGTGGCAAAACCGTTGTCCCGGTCAGAGCCGACAGCACCTGCGTGGACGCTGCAGCGGCCACCGCAGCCGCGGAACGGCTGATCACGTCCGACGGGGTCTCTGCAATCAACGGCGCGAACTGTTCGGGTGCGACAACGGCGGTCCTGAACAATGTCGCCCTCCCCAATGGCGTGGTCATGATATCGCCTTCCGCCACCTCTCCCGCATTGTCCGACATTGAGGACGGCGGCCTGTTTTTCAGGACGGCGCCTTCGGATGCCCGGCAAGGCCAGATCATGGCGAATATCCTTGGCAACCGGGGAATCGGATCAGTTGCCGTAACCTACACGAACAATGACTACGGAAAGGGACTGGCAGACAGCTTTCAGTCAGCTTTCGAAGCCGCTGGCGGATCCGTAACCATTTCAGCTTCCCATGAAGACGGCAAGGCGGACTATTCGGCCGAAGTGGCGTCGTTGGCCGCAGCCGGTGGTGAAGTGCTCGTGGTTGCCGGATATCTGGACCAGGGTGGCCGGGGCGTCATCCAGGCCTCTCTTGACAGCGGCGCATTCGACCGGTTCATGTTGCCGGATGGAATGGTCGGGGATTCTCTGACCGACGCTTTCGGTGCGGATCTGAACGGCTCGTTCGGCACCCGTCCGGGAACCGACAGTCCCGGAGCGTCCATGTTGAATGAACTTGCCGGATCGGATTTTGACAGCAGCGGTCCGTATGTTGCGGAGGCCTATGACGCATCGGCCCTGATCCTGCTTGCGATGCAGTCGGCAGGATCCGCGAGCAGCGCCGATTTCAAGGGACATGTGGAAAAGGTGGCCAACGCTCCCGGTGAGAAAATCCATCCCGGAGAGCTTGCCAAGGCGCTGAAGATCATCATGGAAGGAGGAGACGTGGACTATGTCGGCGCCTCTGCGGTTGAGCTCATCGGCCCGGGCGAATCATCCGGTTCGTACTTCGAGTTTGAGGTGGTCGACGGCAAATTCGCCAAGGTCGGTAATCACTAACTGTCTTTTTCCATCCACAGTTGAAGCGGCCAGGCATCTCGTTGATCCCGGCCGCTTTCTTCTTTTCTGACAGCGCATGCTCTCGGTCAAGAACCTTCACCTTCACTTCGGAGGCATCAAGGCCGTCGACGGAGTGAGCCTCTCGATCGAGCCGGGAACCATCACGGGACTGATCGGGCCAAACGGGGCGGGAAAGACAAGCCTGTTCAACGTGATCGCGGGCGCCTGTGCGCCAACGTCCGGGCAAGTCTTTCTCGATGACGAGGAAGTAACCGGCCTTCTTCCGCACAAGCTTTTTTCACGAGGCCTGTTGCGGACCTTCCAGATCGCGCACGAATTTCCCACCTTGAGCGTCCTTGAAAACCTCATGGTCGTACCCGGCAACCAGCCCGGTGAACGATTGCTCAATGTCTGGTTCAATCCCGGACGAATTCAAAGCGTGGATGACAGGATACGCGAGCGGGCACGGAAGGTGATCGAATTTCTGCAGATCCCCCATCTCGAGCAGGAGCTCGCGGGAAATCTCTCCGGTGGCCAGAAAAAACTCCTGGAATTGGGCCGGACCATGATGGCCGATGCAAAGATCGTTTTTCTCGACGAGGTCGGCGCCGGCGTCAACCGGACCCTGCTCAAGACCATCGGGGACTCGATAAAGCGGCTGAACAGGGAACACGGCTACACATTCTGCATGATCGAGCATGATATCGATTTCATCACGCGGATGTGTCACCCCGTGATTGTCATGGCAGAAGGCAGGATTCTCACCCAGGGCAGCGCTGAAGAGGTCAAGGCGAACCGGGAGGTGATCGAATCCTACCTGGGCAAGGCTGTCATCAACTGAACGGGGCTGCCAATGAGCTTCCTCTCGGCAACCGGGATGAGTGGTGGATACGGAACCGGGCCGGACATCATCCACGAATGCGACCTGGAAGTCGAAGCGGGAAAGGTTGCCGTTGTGGTCGGGCCCAACGGCGCTGGCAAGTCGACGGCGATGAAAGGCGTATTCGGCATGATCCGGCTCCGGGAAGGCCGGGTCATGCTCGATGGGCGGGACATCACTGCCCTGTCGCCTCCGGAGCGGGTTTCGGCGGGCATGGCATTCGTGCCGCAAACCGGCAATGTCTTTGTCTCGATGAGTGTTCAGGAAAATCTCGAAATGGGAGCTTTCGTCCGGGAGGACGACATAACCGGAACGATGAGACAGGTGTTCAACCTGTTTCCGGTACTGAAGGACAAGCGAAAGCAGATTGCCGGAGAGCTTTCCGGAGGGCAGCGTCAGCAGGTTGCCATCGGGCGCGCGCTGATGACCGAACCCCGGCTGCTCATGCTGGATGAACCGACGGCGGGAGTGGCGCCGATTGTCATGCGTGATCTTTTCGAACGCATCCGGGATATCACGGCCACGGGGGTCGCCGTGCTGATGGTCGAGCAGAACGCCCGCCAAGCACTGGAAATCGCCGACCGCGGATTCGTGCTGGTTCAGGGCAGGAACCGTTTCACCGACGAAGGCAGGGCCCTGCTGGCCAACCCGGAAGTCCGGCGCTCGTTCCTGGGAGGCTGAATGGATATTCTGAATGCCGTCGTGCTGTTTGGCAACTTCGTGATCATCCCGGCCACGACCTACGGCGCCCAGCTTGCCCTTGGCGCGCTCGGCATCACGCTCGTGTTCAGCATTCTTCGCTTTGCCAACTTCGCGCACGGTGAGCTGATGTCCTTCGGAGCGATGCTGACCCTGTTTCTGACCTGGTACTTTCAGGATGCCGGGATTCATGCAGGCCCCCTTCCAACGGTCCTTTTGGCCTTGCCGGCGGGTATTCTCGGCGCCATCGCCATGGCTCTGGTCACGGAGAGGACCGTATACCGTTTCTATCGCAGCCAGAAAGCCAATTCGATTACCCTGGCGATCGTCTCGGTGGGCGTGATGTTCGTCATGGCCGGGCTCATCCGTTTCATGATTGGGCCGGACGAGCATGTCATGTCAGACGGTGCCCGCTTCCTGTTCAAGGCAAGTGAGTTCAGGCAAGCGACCGGGCTTCGGGAAGGATTGGCCATCAAGACCTCCCAGGTGATCACCGTCGGGGTTGCCGTGCTCATGGTGGCGGCGCTTTTTTGGTTCCTGCACAAGACCCGGACGGGAAAGGCCATGCGTGCTCTTTCGGACAACCCGGACCTTGCCCTGCTCTCGGGAATCAATCCCGACCGGATCGTGGCGGTGACCTGGGCCCTGACCGCTGTCCTGGCCGCGGTGGGCGGAGCCCTGTACGGGCTTGACAAGACCTACAAACCCTTCGTGTTCATGCAGTTGCTGCTCCCGATCTTTGCCTCCGCGATCGTCGGCGGCATCGGACAGCCGGTTGGCGCAATCCTCGGCGGATTCGTGATCGCCTATTCCGAGGTCATACTGACGTACGCCTACAAGAAGTTCCTGACCTACCTGGTCCCCGAGAGCTGGGCGCCGGAGGGCCTCGTGCAATTGCTTTCGACCGATTACAAGTTCGCGGTTTCCTTCATCATACTGGTCGTGGTGCTGTTGATCCGGCCAACCGGCATCATCCGGGGCAAGGTGCTGTGAAACGAAGGGGAATCCTGTACTTCGCGGGAGTGCTCCTCCTGCTGACCGGCGTGGGCTGGATGCAGAGCTGGAATGTCGCCTTCGGGATTCTGAACATGTGCCTGATCTCCGCGATCATGGCGCTCGGAGTCAATATCCAGTGGGGATATGCCGGGCTCTTCAACGCCGGTATCATGGGTTTTGTCGCGCTTGGCGGCTTGAGCGCCGTGCTGGTGTCCGTGATGCCGGTCCGCGAGGCCTGGGCCATCGGCGGAGGCGGAATGGCGGCAAGCCTGCTGGTCCTGGCGGTCACCGTGGGCGCCATCTTTTTCATCCGAAAAAGACTTTCATCCCCTTTCCGGTTCTGGGCCGTCGTGCTCGTCAGCCTTGCGGGATTCCTGGTCATGAGAAGCCTGTATCTTCCGGCCGCGGAACTGATCGAGTCGATCAATCCCGCACAGACCGGATTTCTCGGCGGCTTTGGACTGCCGATCATCTTCTCCTGGATGATCGGAGGTGCGGTGGCGGCAGGCGCGGCCTGGCTGATAGGAAAACTTTCTCTCGGCCTGCGGGCTGACTATCTCGCCATTGCCACGCTTGGGATTTCCGAGATCATCATCGCGATCATCAAGTACGAGGAATGGCTGACCCGGGGCGTCAAGAATGTCACCGGGCTGCCGCGCCCCGTGCCCTATGAAGTGGACCTCGTCGAGGCCGGCTGGCTGCTGGATCTCTCCCAATACCTGGGCACGGGCCTGACAGAAACGGCTTCCCTCCTGGTCAAGATCTGCTATTTCCTGCTCTTTCTGGGTGTGCTCGCGATCATCATGACGCTTTCGGAACGCGCGCTCAAATCCCCGTGGGGGAGGATGATGCGGGCAATCCGGGACAACCGCGATGCCGCAAGCGCCATGGGTAAGGATGTCACGAGCCGTCACCTGCAGGCCTTTGTGCTCGGTTGCGCGGTCTGCGGCATCGCGGGTGCCATGCTGGTGACTCTGGACGGGCAACTGGTTCCGGCCAGCTACTTCCCCTTGCGCTATACTTTCCTGATCTGGGTCATGGTCATCCTGGGCGGTTCCGGAAACAACTGGGGCGCGGTACTCGGTGGATGCATAATCTGGTTTCTGTGGATCGAAGCGGAGCCTTTGGGATATTGGCTGGTTCATGCGATCACCTTTCCGTTGGAAGACGGATACTGGCTGAAGCAGCATCTCGTGGATAATGCCGCCCAGACTCGCCTGATTCTGATGGGTGCCATTTTGCTGATCGTCATGCGATTTGCACCGAAGGGGTTGATCCCGGAGCGGTAAATTTCCGGAGGATCGGCGAGCGTCATATCAATCTTCTCTGCCCGTTCATGAAAGACAATCCAATACGACACGATTTTCGAAACCTGTTAAACGGAGAGCGGTGCGTCTTCCCCGCCTCGATCAACGATCCGGTATCGGCCAGGATCGCCGAAGAGCTGGGCTATGAAGCCGCGATGCTCGCCGGGTCGACCGCATCGCTTGCGGTTCTCGGCGATCCCGACCACATTCTCCTCACGCTCAGCGAGCTGTCGGAGCAGACACGCCGAATCTGCCGGGCCGGTTCCGTTCCGCTCATGGTCGATGCCGACCACGGCTATGGAAACGCGCTGAATGCGAGAAGAACCGTGGAAGAAATTGAAAATGCCGGGGCCGCGGGGCTTTCCATCGAGGACACCAATCTGCCCCGCCCCTTTGACTCGAAACGCAGCGCTCCTCTCCTGTCCATCGAGGAAGGATCGGGCAAGATGCAAGCAGCCGTGGATGCGCGCCGGGATCCGTCTTTCGTGATTGCCGCCCGGACCAATGCGCCAAGAATCAGTTCCATCGACGACACTCTTGAGCGGATCGAGGCCTACCAGGAAACCGGGGTCGATGCTCTCTTCCTGGTTGGCGTAACGACCCGAGAACAACTTGAAGCGATCCGGGACAGGGCCAGACTGCCGATCATGCTGGGCGGGTCCGGAGCGGATTTGGCCGATCGGGATTTCCTGAGCCAGTGCGGCGTGCGATTCTTTGTGCAGGGCCACCAGCCCATCCATGCGGCGATGCAAGCCGCCTACGAGTCCCTGAGACTCCTTCGAGACGGAGCCGAACCCGCTTCTCTGGAAGGCCTGCCGGAGCGCTCACTGATCGACAGGGTGACCCGGACTGGGCAATTCAGGGAATGGGTCGACCGGTTTCTCGAACCCTCCTGACGGACCCCGGCCCATGAGGACGGACAAGCCGATTCAGGGGAACTCGGGAATCACCCGCTCGCAAAACAACTCAAGCGAGCGGATCTGTTGCTTGTGCTCAAGCCCCATGCTGGCGTAGTAGACAAATTCGTCGATGCCGAGCGCCTCGTAGCGCTTGAGTTTCTCGACCACCTGCCCGGGAGATCCGAAAACGAGATTCTGCTCGAGGTAATGCTCGTCATATTGCTCGCGCTCCGACAACTCCTCCAGGGGAACCTCTGCCGGAAAGCCGTTTTTGACATCCCCGATGTTGCGAAACACGTTCTCGAACTGGCCGAGCACGCGTTGGAGCGACCGGATGGCCCGGCTCCGGTCCTGTTCGGTTTCGTAGACCGATGTGTGCCGCATCATGGCCATTGTCGGAACCCTGCAGCCGGGATGGGCGGATACCGCTTCGTCGAGACGCTGCTTGTAGAGTTCCGCTTCGGAAAATGGCCGGGTCAATGGCCAGGAAATGATGTTGCAGCCCTGCTCGACCGCAAAGTCATAGGTGACCGGCGCCCGGGCGGCGATCCAGACCGGAGGATGCGGCTTCTGCAATGGCTTGGGCACCGAGGTCGAGATGGGAAAGGACCAGAATTCGCCCCGGTGCTCGCAGTCGCCCTCCCACAGCGCCTTCAGAACCGGCAGCATTTCCTGCACGTACTTCCATCCCTCGGATTGCTTCAAACCCGGCGACATGCGATCGAATTCCCTCTGGTATGCGCCCGAGCCGATCCCGAATTCCAGTCGGCCACCGGTGATGAGATCCGTGAAGGCAGCCTCGCCGGCCAAGTTGATCGGATGCCAGTAAGGCGCGACTGCGACTGCCGTGCCCAGCCGGGCGCGGCTGACGTGCGGCGCCCACCAGGTCAGAATCTGGAAGGGATTCGGAGCAATGGTCATCTCCAGAGCGTGATGTTCGGCCGACCAGATTATGCTGAATCCGCTCTGATCGGCGATCCGGACCATCTCCAAGGTGTGGTCGGCGACCGCCTGCATGTCAAGACTGCTGTCCAGACGTTCAAGATTGATCGCGATCTGAAATTTCATGTGCAGTTCCCCGTAATCCGATGCACAAATCCCGCCAAAGAATCCGGAATTATCGCCTAACAGTCCGAAAACCAAACGGGAAGTATAAACCGAATGCCCATCAGCGATAAGACGAATTATAATAGTCCCAGTATCCTTGAGAACCAGAGCCGAAGCCACCGGTGAATACTGCCAATCCCACGCCCCATTTCGATGAATCGTTGAAAATTCGAAGGCAACAGGCCATTGTCGCGATGCTCAATCGGGTCCGGGGCCGTTTGCGCGACGGGGGGGATGTCGATTCCATCGAATTTGCCAAGGGAGAGTTGATGAAGCTGTGCGAACAGTCGGAGCTTTTTCCACGGGACGATTTTCCCGTTCCCACCCGGAAGCAGAAGGAATTGTTCTTCCATGTCCACGAAGACCAAGACAGGGAATATGCGCTCTACGTCAACTCCGCGCTGCCAGGCCAATACTACGGTCCGCACAATCACGGCACGTCCTGGGCGATCATTGCGGCGATAGAAGGCGATGAAGTCCACGGCCTGTACCGGCAGACCGGTCATTCTACGGCCGAATGGGCCAACGACATCACGGTCCGGCCCGGCACCGCGGTCTCCATGCTTCCGGGAGGCATCCATTCGATTCGTGCCAGCGGGAACACTCCCCTGCTGCATCTTCATTTCTATGGACAGTCGTTCGAGATCCAGGGCGAGAGAACCGAATTCGACCTTGAGCGAGGCACGGCAAAATATTTCACAATGAATGATAGCGATCTTTCATATATCATTGATATGAAATAACAGTATATGTTTATCCGATTCGCCGATACCGACCATGGATAAACGCTGTTCACTACCTCTCACCTCGTCGCACTGGGGAACATACCGGATCGAAACCCGAGACGGCCGAGTCGAGGCGTTGCACGGATTCGAGCAGGATCCGGATGTCTCGCCGATCGGCACGGGAATCATCGATGTCCTCGACGGCCCGACCCGAATCCGGACACCGGCCGTTCGAAAGAGTTGGCTCGATCTGGGACCTGGAGCGGCAAATGATCGGCGCGGTGCAGACCCGTTCGTCAGGATCACCTGGGAGGAAGCGGAACAGATTGTCGCAGACGAGCTCGGCCGCATTCGCAGGAACCATGGAAATAACGCCATCTATGCCGGATCCTATGGCTGGGCAAGCGCAGGCCGGTTTCACCATGCGCAAAGCCAGATTCACCGCTTCCTCAATTGCATAGGCGGCTATGTCCGATCCGTCGATACTTACAGCTTTGCTGCCGGCGAAGTCATCCTTCCGCACATTCTGGGCAATATCTATGTGTTCCTGACCCACGCCACCAGCTGGCCGTCAATCATCGATCATTCCGACCTGCTGGTTGCATTTGGCGGCATCCCCCTCAAGAACGGGCAGATCAATGCCGGAGGAATTGGGCGGCACACGCAGCGGGAAAACCTGAAGCGGGCAGCCCGAAGCGGCCTGAAAATCGTCAACGTGAGTCCGGTGCGATCCGATGTCGACAGCGATGCCCTGACAACGTGGCTGGCCCCGCGCCCCAATACCGATACGGCAATTCTGCTCGGCATTGCCCACACCCTTCACACGGAAAATCTTGTCGATCATGCTTTCATTGCGAAATACACATGCGGATACGAACGGTTTGCCGCATATCTGGATGGAGCCGTTGACGGAACGGTCAAGAATGCGAAATGGGCATCCGATATCAGCGGCCTGACCAGGGAAGAGATCATTGCTCTGGCCCGGGACATGGCAGGCGAACGGACGATGATTTCCCTGGCCTGGTCGTTAACGCGCCAAGACCACGGCGAACAGCCGTTTTGGGCCGGGGTTGCAGTGGCGGCGATGTTGGGTCAGATCGGGCTGCCGGGCGGCGGAATCGGATTTGGCTACTCTGCCACCAACAGTGTCGGCGATCACGGATCCAGAGTGCCGGGTGCCTCACTGCCCCAAGGTCACAATCCGGTTCGCGATTTCATCCCCGTGGCCCGAATTTCGGACATGCTGCTCAATCCAGGCGGCGAATTCAACTATAACGGCCAGACCCTGACCTACCCCGACATTCGCTTGGTTTATTGGGCGGGAGGGAATCCGTTTCACCATCACCAGGACCTGAACCGGATGCTGAAAGCCTGGCGCAAACCGGATACCGTCATTGTCAACGAATGGTGCTGGAACAGCATGGCCAAGCATTCAGATATCGTGCTTCCCTGCACCACGACACTGGAGAGAAACGACATTGCACTCTCTCCCCGGGACCCTTACGCCGTGAGCATGCAGAAAGCCGTCGAGCCTCACGGACTGGCCCGCAATGATTTCGACATTTTTTCAGGAATCGCCCGGAAAATGGGAGTTGGGGAAGCGTTCACGGGGAATTGGAGCGAGGAAGAATGGTTGCATCACATTTATGACCAGACCCGGGAAAACGCCCTTGCTCGTGGCATCAGTCTGCCGGCGTACGAGGATTTCAAGACCGCGGGATGGTTCGCCTACCCTCCCCCCGAAGAGCCGACCATCCTGCTCAAGGCTTTCCGGGATGATCCGGTCGCCAACCCCCTCAAGACCCGAAGTGGAAAGATCGAGATCTTCTGCCCCACCGTCGACGCCTTCGGGTACCCGGACTGTCCCGGACATCCTGCCTGGATCGAACCCCTGGAATGGCTGGGCAATGCCGGACAATTCCCTCTTCACCTGCTGTCCAACCAGCCTGCAACAAAACTGCACTCCCAACTTGATCACGGACGCTACAGCCGATCAAGAAAGATCCGGGATCGGGAGCCGGTTGCGATCAACGCCCGCGAAGCGGCCAAGCGCAATTTGAAAGAAGGCGATATCGTCAGAATCTACAACCGCCGGGGAGCATGTCTGGCCGGATTGACCGTTGACGACGGAATCCGGGACGGTGTCGCCCTGATGAGCACCGGTGCTTGGTACGATCCGGAAAAACCGGGTCGCCCGGGCAGCCTGTGCAAGCACGGCAATCCGAACGTTCTGACACCGGATCAGGGCACCTCGAGCCTGGCCCAGGGACCGAGCGCGAACACCTGCCTGGTCGAGATGGAGAAGTTCGAAGGCCCTCTTCCGCCGATCACGGCTTACGAACCGCCCGAATTTTCAGATTGAGAGACCATCCCAGTAGGTGCGCGTAATGGCGTGGGAACAGCTCGCAGCATTCAACATTGCCCTCCTGGTTGCCATCGCAAGTCCAGGACCGGCCTTGCTGATGGCGATGTATACTGCCGTGAGCAGGGGGCGCACTGCTGGAATAGCGGCTGGAACCGGATTGGGTCTGATGGCAGCGACTTGGACGCTGATGGCCCTTCTCGGTCTTGCTGTGATCTTCCGGTTCTTCCCGATGGTTTACATCGGAGCGAAAGTCCTCGGAGGCGCCTATCTTCTGTACCTCGCGTACAGGATGTGGAAAAACGCATCCAATCCCATCGACGGGCGAATTCCTCCGGCCAGACATGCGTTCCGTCAAGGCTATCTCGTTAATCTCCTCAATCCGAAATCGGCACTCTTCGCAGCAGCGGTTCTCGTAGCCGTTTTTCCAGCGGGCCTCTCTGTCGCTGAGAGCTTCGTGATTGTCATCAATCACTTCTTGGTTGAGGTAGCCTTCTATACGACCCTGGCCTTCTGCATGAGCACACAAGTGGTCTCCAAGCGCTACCTACAGGCCAAAGCCTATATTGACCGTGGCGCATCCTTCATTCTTGGAGCACTGGGCCTTCGGCTGGTTCTCGTGCGCGGCGAGACTCCATAGTCTTGCTCCGACTCTCTCTGTCTCCACTCCCGCCCAACTCTCGGGACACGATGGTGCCACATCTGACTTCTTCGGCCAACGTGTTATCCGAAACGGGACAATCTGCTTGACTCCAGCAGCGCCCAAAATCCCTGTTTGTTCTACTTTCCCGCATCCGACTTGCCGCGCAATCCGATGCGTCTATCGGTACGACATGGACAGATCACTCTTGAGAGTGTCGTCGCCGCTCAGCTTGCCGACCGCGAAACGAAAGCCACGCTATCGTCGGCGGTGTCGATACCGCTACGCAGCGCTCCATTTGTCGAGGGGATACCCATGTATTCGCCAGCCAGAAACAGACCCTTGATGCTGTCGAGGTCGTTTCGGCGCATTCGATACAACTCCGTCATCATGCCGCCGGGGGCCAGGCATACGGCTTCGTTCCAACGATAGACGCGGGTGAACAGCGGTTTTTCAGACATGGTCGGCAGGTATTTTCGAATTTCCTCAAGCACCCGCTCTCCCGCCTCACGGTCGCTCAACGCAAACAGCTCATCGGCCCGCTCTCCGATCACGAGCGCGTCTATGAGCGCCTTTCCCTCCGGCACGGTCTGGGGTGCCAGTACTGCGGAATTGCTCATACCTGTCATGAGCGCCCCCGTTTCCCGGGGGAAAGCGACAGCGTACCAGTCCTGATCGGGAAACGGGCTCTCATCGACGCCGAAGAAAACGCGGCAGCATCTGGAATAGGCGACCCGGCGCAAGGCATTGCGGATGCTGGAGGGAAGCCCGGGCATGATATCAAGGGCTTTGGTCGCGGTAGTGGCACAGATCACGGCGTCAGCGTCCACGAAACCGTCCTCTGTAATCACGCCTCGTACCGCTCCGTCCTCGATGACGATACGCTCCACGGGGGCGGATGTCCTGATGCTGTCTTCGCAGGCCCGCGCCAGAGCATCCACGAACACGCCAGGGCCACCACTGGGCATGCAGGGCCATG
This sequence comes from Gammaproteobacteria bacterium, assembly GCA_009841725.1. Classification (GTDB taxonomy): domain Bacteria; phylum Pseudomonadota; class Gammaproteobacteria; order Arenicellales; family Poriferihabitantaceae; genus Poriferihabitans. The sequence goes on along the minus strand of VYGS01000016.1, from coordinate 779 downwards.
CGACACCGTTGAGACCAAAGTTTCAGGCAGCCGCCATCGCATAGGCCGCCCCGACCTCTTCCGGATAGCCGAGCGTGTAGCTACTCAAATTGGGCTGGACGAACCGTTCGAGAAGCTCGGCGCCGATCTCCGTCTCCAAAAAAGCGGCGGCGCTCTTCCCGGTGTCGAGGTCGAGCATGCGCGAATGATCGTCGAAACTCAGATCGTCACTCCGGGACTTCAGCATTCTGACGAACTTGAAAGCCTGCCTGAGCCCTTTGGGCGACAACAGTTTGAAAGATAGAAAGGTTCTCGCCGTCTTCAACTTGTTTCCAAACCGATCGCCGCCGTAAAACCCGTGAAACTTTCCGTTGCGGTACAGACCGCCGTTGATCGGGACGGGGGTTCGCTGCAGGGGAACGTCGAGCTCTTCCGCTACCTGCCTGACCGTGCCGTAGGTTTCGAGGAAGACATTTGCTCCAACATCCAGATAGAAACCCTCGACCTGCTCTCCGGTGACGCGGCCTCCCGGGTGAGGGGTAGCCTCGAACACCACGGTCTCAACGCCGAGTTTGCGGAGGGTATATGCGGCACCCAGTCCCGCTATTCCCGCCCCGACTACGACAACTCTTCGACCGCCGTTCATAGAATCCCATGCCGGGTTGGACGCATCTCCGACAGAGGTGCTGCTCGATAGCGGAGGATCTCGGACCGAACAAGCAACATCCCGGTACCCGCCGCAGCGAATGTTCCCATACCCAGTTCTGGCGCCGTACGAGCCAGTCTCACTCTCCAAATGC
>VYGS01000121.1 GCA_009841725.1 Gammaproteobacteria bacterium | reverse complement strand
ACCTGCCTTTCCACCAGGCGCCTCAGCATGCCCGCTCCGGCCCGCGCCAACCAGCGTGGTGTAATAGTCTGCGACCTCATCCCAAACGCGCACGGTGTTGTCAGGCTCAATGCAAATCGGGAGGGTTTCCACGCGCCGAAAAAATTTGGCACGGGCGGTGGTGTATATATCAGTGGTCATTGTTTTTTCCGGTTGTTGCTGCGGTATTGCAGTGTCTATCTGCCAAAAATAATCCGATTATTTTTCAGTGGATTTTGCGGGCTGTTTCCGGCCACAAAACGACCGGATTTTGTGAGCAATTCGTCAAGACTTTTCGCCGAAATTCGCCAAGACTTTTGTCCGCTTATATTCTTGTTTTGCCTTGCGCAGTTCATGGTTTTTTGCAGATTGATCCAAAAATGAGCCGATGTACTGAACCAACGGCTGATTCGCAGACTTGGTGTAGCTTGAAATCGTATCTCAAATGAGATACAAATGTAGTTCCTGATTTAGGAGAACTGCCATGCCTGCCCAAACATCCATGCTTCATGTTCGTGTTGACGATCAGCTCAAAGCTCAAGCCTCGGACGCACTCGCTGGTGTTGGCCTAACACTCTCCGATGCTGTACGCATCCTGTTGACCCGCGTGGCGAAAGAAGGCGGGTTGCCCGCAGGCCTGGTCGCCGACCCAGACGCTTACGACGCCTGGTTTCGGGCCAAGGTGCAGGAGGCGCTGGATGATCAGCGCCCGGCCAAGCCCCATGTCCAGGTGATGCAAGAGGCTCAGGCGCTGATTGACCAGAAGCGCCGTGCCCGATCTTGAATGGAAAGCCACGGCTATCGCAGATTTACTGGCGATTGTCGATTACATCTCCGACGACAATCCGGCCGCCGCTCAGGCTCTCAAAGACGAAATCGAAGACAAGGCGTCAAAGCTGCCAGAGAATCCGCTGATGTACCGCGTGGGCCGGGTCGATGGCACCCGCGAGATAGTCGTGCGCCGAAACTACATCGTAGTCTATGCCGAAGACACCAGCACCGCAACAATCCTGCGTGTTCTGCACGCAGCGCAACAATGACCAGATCATGGCGGTGAAGATCACCGCCGGAAACACCGATGATCGCGAGCAGTGAGGAGATGTCGGGTTGTCGGCATGATTCGGTGATTTTCCGTACCCGGCTGTTGCCTGAACGCACGACCGCGGGATAGATCCAGTCAGCCTGTGGCACGAGCGTATGGATGTACCGTGACCGGGAGACGCTTCTTGAATACGCATACCGGACCCCGGCGGCATCTTCGTTCGTGTATCGGGCATACGGAGGCCGGCGTACCGATCCGTCGTCGTCACAGGCGCCCGTGTACGGCTTGGATTCCGATTTCGGCGTATTGGGCCGCGTCGAACGGAACCGGATTGGTTGAGGCGGACGGATCCGCCACCGCCATCCTGCCGATTTCCGCCATCTTGGCGTCGTCGATTCCGAGATCGGCCAGTGTTTCCGGAATCCCGATCTGCGCCCTCAACTCGAGAACCCATTCGAGAAACGGCGAGAATCCCTCCTTGAGGCCGAGATAGCGCGAAAGCCTCGAGATTGGAATGTCGATCGCGTCGCGGTTGGCGCTCAGCACGTAGGGCATGAGCACGGCGTTGAGTGTGCCGTGATGGGCGTCGTAGACCGCGCCCAGAGGGTGTGCAAGGGCGTGCATGGCGCCGAGTCCGCGCTGAAACGCTGTGGCGCCCATCGACGAGGCGGCCAGCATCTGGCTGCGCGCCTCAAGATTCGAACCGTCGGCCACGGCGGCCGGCAGGTATTCGCGAATCAGGCGGATGCCCTCGACGGCGATGCCGACCGCCATCGGGTGGAAAACCGAAGAGCAATAGGCTTCGAGGTTGTGCGACAGGGCGTCCATGCCGGTCGAGGCGGTCAGGTATGGCGACAGGCCGATGGTCAGCTCCGGGTCCAGTATGACGCAGACCGGACACATGGCCGGATGAAACAGGATCACTTTCCTTGGTTCGTCTTCCTTGACGATGACCGATGCGCGGCCGACCTCCGATCCGGTTCCGGCCGTGGTGGGGACCGCGACAACCGGCAGAATCCGGTCCCTGTCGGCGCGCGTCCAGTTGTCGCCGATGTCCTCGAGATCCCACAGGTCGCAGTCCTGGTATGCGAAGGTCGCCACCGCCTTGCCCGCGTCCAGCGCACTGCCCCCGCCCAGCGCGATGATGCCGTCGTGTCCGCCGGTTCGGCATGCGGCCATTCCCGCCTCCACGTTGGAGCCGGTGGGGTTGGCCCGGATGTCGCTGAACAGCCCTGTCGACAGGCCGTCAGCCCGGCACAGTTCGATGATGGTCCCGGTCATGGGAAGCCGGACAAGGCCGGTGTCCGTGACCACGAGCGGCGAGGAGATATCGAGGTGTCGGCATGCTTCGGCGATCTCCCGTATCCGGCCGCTGCCGAAGCGCACGGCCGTGGGATAGTTCCAGTTAACCGGTGTCACGGGCGTCTGGATGGACCGTGATCCGGACCGGGCAGTGATCCGACCCCATCTGGGCGTTCAGGTAGGCGATGTCGCTGACGGTGTCCAGGCAGGTTTCATGAATCAGGAAATAGTCGATGCGCCAGCCGATGTTCCTGTCCCGGCTCTTGCTCATCGCGTGCCACCAGGAATAGACGTCCCGCGCAGACGGGTTTCGCTGTCGCCACGTGTCGATCCATCCGTCCGCGTGCAGGCGGTCCATCCAGGACCGTTCCCTCGGGTGGAACCCGATTTTTCCGTCGTTTTCCTTGGGGCGGGCGATATCGACCTCGGTGTGGGCGACATTCATGTCCCCGCCGACGAGCACCGTTCCCCCGGCATCCTTGAGCCGGTTCATGTAGTCGTGGGTCCGGTCATAGAAGACGAGTTTTTCCTGCCAGGCCTGTTCACTCTTGCCGCCGTTGGGAAAATAGATTCCGAGAATGTCCCAGGATCGCCCGTCCAGGCCGAACGAGAGCTGGCAGAGCCGGCCCTCGTCCGCGTTGGGCGCATCGGGAATCGTGTCGTTGAACCGCAGGCCGTCGACCCTCGACGCGAGTTGTTCGTGAAGCCAGATTGATGTGCCGGAGTAGCCTTTTTTCTCCGCGCTGCTGTAATGCTGCAGGTAATCCGGATAGGCCGAGAGAAACGGCTGCAACTGATCCGGATTCCCCTTGGTCTCCTGCATCAGCAACACGTCCGGTTGCTCGGAATCGATCAGCTTTCTCAATTCTCCCTTGCGCTCGACGGCCCGCAAGCCGTTGACGTTCCATGAAATGATGTTCATAGTCGCTTGTATTTCGTTGTGCCCCGGCCGGGTTGACGCGCATCCAGGGTAAAGAGGACCAGCCCGGAAAATATTAACGAAAACATCACCGCGTGTCCATGCGTAAAGGGCTCGCCGTAGACGACCACCCCGGTGACGGCACCCAGGGTCGGCGCCAGGTAGAAGAGTGTCCCGAGCAGGATCAGGGGCATCCGTTGCGCAGCGCAGATGTACCAGACGATGGGCAGGATCGTAATGACGCCGGAAGCCATCAGAAGCAGCGTGTCCGGCAGTCCCGGGCCATCCGGACCGCTCCCTGGATTGAGCGCAAGAATGCCGATCCCGAACGGCAGCAGGATCAGGGTCTCGGCGAACGTGCCGGAAAAGGGCGGAATCCGGATCCGCTTGCGAAGTGCGCTGTAGAGCGCAAAGGCCCCGCCGAGAAGCAGGCCGAACCAGGGCACGATCTCGTTGGCGGCAAGCTGGTAGAGGACGCCGGCCGCTGCCAGCAGCACGGAAACCGCCTGAAGCCGGGACAGGCGCTCGCGAAACAGGATCAGGCCGAATACCACGCTGATGATCGGTGTCAGATAGAACCCGAAGGAGGCCTCGACGATATGGTCGGTGAGGATTGCCCAGACATACAGGGCCCAGCTGGCTCCCATCAGCATGCTGGTTGCGGCCAGGGTGCAGGCGGTTCGGACATCCTTCAGCGCCGACACGATCTGCGGCAGCTGGCCCATGAGGGTCACGACCACGAGCATGAATGCCCAGGCCCAGATGATCCGGTGTCCGATGATATCGATCGTATCGAGATGCTCCAGCTGCTTGTAGAACAGGGGGAAGACGCTCCACAGCAGGATCGCTCCTGATGCGTAGCCGAGCCCGGAAGAAGAAAACCGCATGCGATCGACACTCGGGTGCAGGTGTGCAGATTGTAGCCGACTGTGGGCCGTGCCGGGCAACCCGGATGGCGGATCGAATTTTCGGGACTTGCATCCCGGATGAGCGATAGAATAATCCCCGGGATTCGAATCATGGCGCAAGCGGTATTCCGAAAATCGGCAGGCGGGGCGTGTCACGGTCAAGAGAGGGTGTCGTCCCGTCCCGGTGCGCCCGGGAGCGTCGCTGAAAGGCATGTCTCGGCCCTGCCGGAACGGAACGCAGAACGACAGGCTTGCGCAAGGATATAATCCCCGAACAATAAACCACGGTATTACCATCGGACCGATCATTGCAATGCAAATTCAGAGCAAACTGCCGGATGTCGGCACCACCATCTTCACGGTCATGTCGAAAATGGCGCAGGAACACGGCGCCATCAACCTGTCACAGGGATATCCCGATTTCGATCCCGATCCCGAACTGATCGAACGGCTGATGCACCATGCCCGTTCCGGCCGGAACCAGTACCCCCCGATGATCGGCATTCTCGAATTGCGCCGGGCCATCTCGGCCAAGCTCGGGCGCCGGAGCGAAATCGATGTCGATCCGGAGACCGAGATCACGGTCACGAGCGGCGCCACGGAAGCCCTGTTTTGCGCGGTTTCGGCGGTGGTGCGGCCCGGTGACCGGGTAATCGTGTTCGATCCGGCCTACGATTCCTACGATCCGGCCGTGGCGCTCGCCGGCGGCGAGACGGTGCACATTCCCATGGCGTTGCCCGACTACCGCATCGATTGGGATGAGTTGGAGAAACATCTCGACGACCGTGTTCGCATGATCATCATCAATTCGCCCAGCAATCCGAGCAGCGGCATTCTTCGCCCGGACGACCTGGACCGACTGGCGCAGGCCATCCGCTCCCTGAACTGCTTTGTGCTGAGCGACGAGGTGTACGAGCACATCGTATTTGACGGAGAGGCCCATGCCAGCGTGCTGACCCATCCGGAGTTGCGTCGCCGGTCGTTTGCCGTCTTCTCGTTTGGCAAGACCTACCACGTGACGGGCTGGAAAATCGGATATTGCATCGCTCCGCCGGAGTTGACGGGAGAGTTTCGCAAGATCCACCAGTTCAACGTGTTCACGACCTCGACGCCCATGCAGTGGGCGCTGGCTGATTTTCTTGAATCCAATCCCGGCAACTATATCGAGCTGCCCGCCTTCTATCAGGCAAAGCGGGACCTGTTCCGGTCCCTGGTCGCGGAGTCGAGATTCGAACTGCTTCCCTGCGCCGGCACGTATTTCCAGCTGGCCGACTACAGTCGCATTTCGGATATGAAGGACACCGAATTCGCCTCGTGGATCACGCAGGAAAAAGGGATTGCGGTCATTCCCCTGTCCCCGTTCTACCGTTCTGCGCCCGATACCCGTATCGTCCGGTTCTGTTTCGCCAAGCAGGACGAAACCCTGGCCGAGGCGGCCCGGATCATCAACGCGATCTGAGCGACGAAATGATGAGCGATCTGACCGTTTCCGTCGTCCAGTTCGATCTTGCCTGGCAGAACCCGAAGGCGAACCGGGCCCGAATCCGGCGCCATCTCGATTCGCTTGAAGACACCGATCTGATTGTCCTGCCGGAGTTCTTCAGCACCGGTTTCTACGAGAATCCCCGGGAGAAATACGAGACCATGGACGGGGATACGGTGGCTTGGATGTCGAGCACTGCAAGGGAGATGGATGCGGTCGTCACCGGCAGCGTGGTGATGCAGGTCCAGCAGGACGGCGGTCCGGCTTACCTGAACAGGATGCTCTGGGCGCGCCCGGACGGAACGCTGGACTGGTACGACAAGCGGCATCTGTTTCGTTTCGGCGGCGAACATCATCACTACACGGCGGGAGGTGCCCGGAAGGTGTTTGAACACAGGGGATGGCTCGTCGCGCCGTTCGTCTGCTACGACGTCCGGTTCCCGGTATGGTGCCGCAACCGGGGCGACTACGACGTGGCGCTTTATGTCGCCAACTGGCCTCACGCCAGGCAATACGCTTGGGATACCCTGGTGCGCGCCCGGGCGATCGAGAACCAGAGCTATGTTCTCGCGGTCAATCGTGTCGGCCGCAATCCGGCCGGGGAGATCTACCGGGGAGGCAGCGCGATCCTGGATTCGACGGGAATGCCGCTGGCATTGTGCGGCGAGTCGGAAACCGTGCAGACCGCCACGCTTTCAAGAACGCGCCTTGACGAGTTTCGTTCCGCGTTCCCGGCGGCAATGGACCGGGATGACTTCACGATCGGTGACTGCCAGTAATGGGCCTGTCCCGGGAAATCGCCCGGTTCGCCGTCGGAACGCCTGCAGCCGGCATCCCGGCAAGCGCCCGGGATGTCATGGCCCTGTCCATGCTGGACTGGCTTGCCGTGGCAATGGCCGGACAAGAGGAGCCGGTGAGCCGGATCGTGCGAAACAGGATCCGGAGCGAGGGCGGCACGCCCGAATCCAGCGTGCTGGGGGAGACGGAACACTACCCCGCCCGGGCCGCGGCCCTGGCCAATGGCGTCGCTTCCCATGCGCTCGATTACGACGACACCCATTTCGATTACATCGGCCACCCGAGCACGGTCATCGTTTCGGCGGCCCTGGCGGTCGCGGAAAGGATCGACAGCCCGGGACGGGATTTTCTCGATGCGGCCCTGATCGGCGCGGAATGCGCCTGCCGGATCGGCGCTTGGCTGGGAAGAAACCATTACCAGCAGGGGTTTCACCAGACCGCGACATCGGGCTGTTTCGGCGCGGCCCTGGCGTGCGCACGCCTTTTGGGGCTTCGTTCGGAACAGGCCGAGCAGGCAATCGGCATTGCCTCCACCCGATCGGCGGGACTCAAGTCCCAGTTCGGAACCATGGGAAAGCCGTACAATGCGGGTGTTGCGGCATCGAGCGGTGTCGAGTGCGCCCTGCTGGCGGCGGACGGATTCACCTCCGCGCGCAACGCGCTGGAGTGTGATCAGGGATTTGCCGCCAGCCACGCGGGGGAATTTCGGGATACGCGGACCGTGCTGGGAGGCCTCGGAAAAATCTATCGGTTTGAATCGGTGCAGCACAAGTTTCACGCCTGCTGCCACGGGATTCATGCGTCGCTCGAGGCCCTGTCGGAACTCCTGACTCGCAATGATCTGTCGCCCGGGCAGATCGAGGCCGTATCCGTCGCGGTCAATCCGCGCTGGCTGAAGGTGTGCGACCTCAAGGCGCCCGGTACCGGTCTGGAGGCGAAATTCAGCTACCGCCTGGCGGTCGCAATCGCGGTGCTCGGCCGGGATACCGCCGCGCCCGGCAGTTTCAGCGACGAGGCTTGCCGGTCTCCGGAATTGATCGAAATGCGCGACAGGGTCCGGGTCTTCCCGGACGAAGCCCTGGCCGACACGGCGGCGGAAGTGGAGATTCGGACGCGTGCCGGGAACGTTCATGGCTGGCATCACGACCTTGCGCGGCTGCCCGGGCTCCCGGTGCGCACCGAAAGGGTGCGGGCCAAGGCCGCTTCCCTGGTCGGGGACGGTGCTGCGCGGCGTCTTTGGGATCTCGTCCGCTCGTTGCCGGAAACCCGCATCCGCGAATTCGTTCAACATGCCGGCGTGGCGGATCGGCCTGCCGCCGTTCTCCCGGCTGCGGCCCGATGAGCGGGGCGAATTCTTTCTGGCGGGCGGGCTCGGGTGTCGGCTGATGAGGCGGCGGTAATCGCCGGCTGTATTGCGGAGCGCTCGACGGGACCTGTTCCATGCCGCCCTTGAGAACGATCACGACCGACAGGAGCGGGGACTGGCGTGTCGCGGGGAGGCTTTTCCCCTATCTTCGGGCACGCTGGCGGCGGGTTGCGGTGGCGCTCGTCCTGCTTGTCCTGGCCCGGCTGGCGAATGTCTCGGTTCCCCTCATTCTCAAGCGGATCGTCGAAGCGCTTGGGGAGATTCATGCCCTGGTTTCGATTCCGCTGGCGCTTCTGCTCGGCTACGGGCTGCTGCGGTTTCTGGCCATCCTGTTCAACGAATTGCGAAACACCGTATTTGCGCGGCTCGGAGTCGATATCGTACGCCGGGTGTCGGCGGACGTGTTCTTCCATCTGCACCGGCTGTCGCTGGAGTTCCATCTGAACCGCAAGATCGGGGCGCTGTCCCGGGACATCGACCGGGGAAACCTGGCGATCACCGGTTTCCTGAACATGGTCGTTTTCAGCATCGTTCCGGTGGCGCTGGAAATGGTTCTGGTCATGGCGATCCTGTGGAGCCAGCTCGGGTCGGAGTATGCCCTGGTGACCGCATTGCTGGTCATTGTCTACGGGGCGTACACGTTGTGGATCACGCGCTGGCGGACGAAATTCAGGGTGCGCATGAACGCGTCGGATTCGGAGGCCGGAGCCCGGTTGCTGGATTCCCTGCTGAACTACGAGACCGTCAAGGTGTTCGGGAACGAGGCCCGTGAGCAGGATCGCTACGACCGGTCCCTGGAGCGCTGGGGCCGCGCATCCTATCTCAACAGCCTGTCTCTCTCGCTGCTGAATGCCGGGCAGGGACTGATCATCGCGGTCGGGCTGACCGCGCTGATGATCATGGCGGCAGGCGGGGTCCGCGACGGTTCCCTGACGGTCGGGGATTTCGTCATGCTGCACGCCTTTTTGCTGCAGCTGTACATCCCCCTGAACGTCCTCGGCACGATCTACCGCGAGCTGAACCATTCGCTGATCGACATGGACCGGATGTTCCGGCTGCTGGATGAGGAAATTGACGTCAAGGACCGCCCCGATGCCCGGCCGCTTCGAATCAAGACCGGGGAGGTGGAATTCCGGAACGTGGATTTCGGATTCTCGGCCGATCAGCCCATCCTCAAAAGCATCTCCCTGCGCATCCCGGGCGGAGGAATGCTGGCCGTTGTCGGCCCTTCCGGAGCCGGGAAGTCGACGCTTGCAAGACTGCTATTGCGGTTTTACGATCCGGTGCACGGGGAGATCTGCATTGACGGCCAGGACATCCGGGATGTCGGGCTGGCCAGTCTTCGCGAGGTCATGGGGATCGTGCCGCAGGACACGGTGTTGTTCAACGATACCATCGGATACAACATCGGCTATGGCTGCCCCGATGCCGGGCCCGAGCGGATCGAGGAGGCGGCGCGCCTTGCCCAGATTCACGAGTTCATCGAGAGGCATCCCGACCGGTACGACGCGCTTGTCGGGGAGCGCGGCCTCAAACTGTCAGGAGGAGAGAAGCAGCGCGTGGCGATTGCCCGCGCGGCCTTGAAGCGTGCCCGGATCCTCGTGTTCGACGAGGCCACCTCGTCGCTCGATAGCCGGGCGGAAAAGGCAATCCAGTCGGCTCTGGAACGGGTGGCGAGGGACGTGACCACATTGGTCATCGCCCATCGGCTCTCGACGGTTGTCGGGGCCGGCGAAATCGTGGTTCTCGACAAGGGCGAGATCGTCGAGCGCGGCACGCATGAATCGCTCATGGAGAGACGGGGACTGTATGCCCAGATGTGGGAGCTCCAGCAGCAGCACTAGAGGACGAGCCACCAATCAACATGTATCGGGTGGGTTTCAAGAGCGCTCGCCGTGCATTTCTCGGGTTTTTGCAAGGGCTTCATTCGCAGCCTCGTAGAAGCGTCCTTCGCTGTGTTCACGAACAAATTCAAGATCCTCAATTGCCCGCTGCTCTCCAAACTCGCCAAGCTGCCACATGATCACCTCTCCCAGATTCGGCCCAATCGGGTAGAAGTCTTTGCTGATATGCCGGGGCAGATACTCCAGCAGGCCAAGCAGGTGTTGACGGATTTCTTCAGAATCCGGCGAATGCTTCCATATGACCCGCCGTCCGTGCTTGTGGTCATGGCGCATCACCGGGCCAATCGGTATGGAATCACGATCGGGTCTTCGATGCGGATGGTTGGCGCAATAGGTATAGGCAGGATCCTCGATGGCCAGATTTCTGATATCGCAGTGTGGGGGTATCGAACTGTCGGCGTGTTTTCGTCAATCGCGTTGGCCCCGGTTGGTTCGGTTGAACCAGCAGGTCGCGCAGCAGTCTGAGCCTCCGTTTGGCATGGCTGTTACAAGAGATCGTAAATTTGCCCGTAACGCTTTGGTCGGCGCATAAACGCCGGCAGGCTTGGTCAAAGAGGTTCTGCATTATACCCAGGCCGATTTGCCGGTAACGTCGAACGGGTGTGGCTTTGTCCGCCCGACCCGGGCTGTGCTACAACACCCCCGGCATTTCCCGGTATCAGGGGACGCCCTGTATAATGGACCGCGAGGTTTGCGGCGATTGCAGGCCATGGCCCGCCAAACCGAACCGGAATCAGGCAAAAAACGGCGAGAGGAATCATGAAGGCAGTCTGGTATGAGCGGCCCGGCAAGGCCGACGAGGTGCTGGTCTACGGGGAGCGGGAGAAGCCGGTTCCCGGGCCCGGCGAAGTGCTGGTCCGGATCGAATACTCGGCCGTGCATCCGTCCGATGTCAAGAAACGGGCCGGCCTGCAGCCAGCCGGATTCCGGGACGGGTATGTCATCCCGCACAGCGATGGGGCCGGTACGATCGAGGCCGTCGGCGAAGGGGTCGAGGACCGGCTCGGAGAGCGGGTCTGGGTTTACCAGGCCCAGTTTGGCCGGCATTGCGGCACCTGCGCGGAATATGTCGCGCTGCCGTCCGGTCTGGCGCCGCCGTTGCCGGACAACGCCGACCTCGCGGTCGGTGCCTGTGCCGGCATTCCCATGATGACGGCGCATCGATGTGTGCATGCGGCCGGCGACCCGGCGGGCAAGACCCTTCTGGTGACCGGGGCGGGCGGCCGTGTGGGCCACTACGCGGTGCAATGGGCCAAGCTGGGCGGCGCAAGGGTGATCGCGACCGCCGGAACGGACGACAATTGCCGGCAAGCGACGCAAGCCGGCGCCGACGAGGTGCTGAATTACCGGGAGGACGGCCTCGCCGGACGCATTGCCGAATCCGCCGGCTCCTGCGGGATTGACCATATTGTCGATGTCGAATTCGGACTCAATGCGTCGGCCAGCGCCGAAATCATCAACAACTGCGGAACGATCGCGACCTATTCTTCATCCCGCTCTCCCCAGCCCGAGATACCTTTCTATCCGATGATGTTCAAGAATGTCACGCTGTACACGGTCCTGGTCTACAACATGCCGGATGCGGCGAAGCGTCAGGCGATCGGGGCGATCCACGAGGCACTCGCAGCCGGGCTTCTGGCTCATCGAATCTCTGCGGTCCGGGATCTGGCGGATGCGGCCAAGGCTCACGAGTTGATCGAGGCCGGAGAGCCCGGGGGCTGTATCCTGGTCAGGATATGACCGATGTTGCGTCACGCATCGCAGGGAATATCGGGGTAGGCGGCGGAACGGGTACCGGCGAGAGGCAAGTTGTCGACGTCCCGGTAGGTGAAAACCAGGGACAGCTTGACCGCGTCGCTGTGATTCCGGCTGGCCGCGTGCAGCGTCCGGCTGTGAAAGAACAGCGCATCCCCGCATTCGAGGTTGGCCGGCATGGCGGTATCGATAATGGCCTTGTTCTCCTCGATATCCTCCCGGAAGAACAGGGCGCCGTCGAACCGGCCGCGGTCCAGGACAAGACGGTGCGAGCCCGGAATCAGGCACATGCCCCCGTTGGTCTGGTTTTCCGTGCCGAGCGCCAGCCAGACGTTGATCAGGTCGGGCCTGTCGAACAGCCAGTACCGGATATCCTGATGCCACATCGTGGCGCTGCTGAAACCGGGGTGCTTGGTCATCAGGCAGTTGTGATGATTCTGGGACAGGGCGACCTGCCGGCAGCCCAATAGGGCCCCGATGCGACCGGCCACTTCCGGGCTGACGGCCCACCGGCGAAACACCTCGTCCCGGGTGTAGGCGTTCAGAAGCCGTCGGGGGGTGTCCCCTCCGGGAGACAGCCGATCGGAGGGGGAGCCCGGGTACTGGACATCGGTTTCAAATTCGACCGGGGGCAACAGCGGGTCCAGGGAGGCCAGGGCGATTCTGCGCATCGACTCGCACAGCGACATCGGCGCGAGGCCCCGTTCGATAATGAAACCGCGTTCGTTGAATTCGGCAACCGATTCGGAGTCCAGCATGGGCAATGGTCGTGGTGTCATCGGGTGATCCGGGTACGGGGTTGTAGGGGAATTATATGGTCTGCGAGAGTCGTATGCCGCTGCACATCCGCAAACGCCTCGGCGATCCGGTCATAGATGGCATGCGGGCGGTTCCGGGTTGCCGCCATTCGCAAGCTGTGCCAGCCATGCGTCGGCCTCGGCATGGCTCACATGCAACCCGGTCTGCTCATAGGCGGCCCAGACCCGCAACCCGTCCTGCCGATATGCTTCGCGCTTTTCCCCATGCTCTACATACTGGCGGATTGCCTCTCGCATCATCCAGTGGGAAGATTTGCCGCAGGCCTCCGCGAGCACTTTCATTCGAATTTGAACATCCTTATCAAGTTTGACGGTAACAGGAATTGTCGGCATGGAAAGTCCTCAGGTCGGCATGGCTTGATAATGCCATATTCCTGAACCAGGAGTTGCGACAATGAATCGGCAGGGCTCAGAAATCCGCGATAAGGGCCGGTCGGCGCGGGTTGGTCCGCATCCTCGCATGCTATACAATGCGACGATCAAGGCCTGTCGCCAATCCTTCAGCAACCGGATGTCGAAACCGTTATGAGATCGAGGACTCTGGACGGCCCGTTCGGGGTCGAGTTTTATGACGTGGACGTCAGCCGCATGACCGATGGGGAACTGGCGGAGGCGGCGGTTGCCCAGAATGCGAACGGGGTGGTGTTCTTTCGCGGCCAGGAACTGGACTGCGCGCAGCATATCGCCTTCGCAAACCGCTGGGGGGACATCGTCGTCAACCGGTTCTTCGAGCGGGTCGAGGGCTATCCGCAGATCGCCATGGTGCGCAAGGAGCCCTGGCACCGGACGGTCGTGGGCGAAACCTGGCATACGGATCATTCGTATGACGCGGAACCTGCCCGCGGTTCGATTCTCTATGCCCGAGAGATTCCCTCCCGGGGCGGCGACACGTTGTTTGCCAACATGTACATGGCATACGAAGCCTTGTCGCCGGGCCTTCGGCGCACCCTGGAGAGCCTGAATGCGGTTCACACGAGCGCCCACGTCTTCAGCACGGAGGCGGTTCAGACATTCGAGGAAGGCGACGACCGGTATCACAGCGGTGAGCGGGCGGTCCAGAGAAGCGTTCACCCGGTGGTGATCAGGCATCCGTCGAGCGGGCGCAAGGCGCTCTATGTCAACCCCGACTTCACCACGCAGTTCGAGGGCTGGACTGTCGAGGAATCGCGGCCTCTCCTCGATTATCTCCATCGGCACTCGACGCGGGACGAGTTCGTGGTCCGATTCAGCTGGCAACGGGGCACGATTGCGTTCTGGGACAACAGGGCAGTCATGCACAAGGCCGCGAACGACTATCCCACCGAACGCCGGCTCATGCACCGGATCACGCTGTCCGGATGCGCGCTTCGGGGAACAGGCGCCGAATAGCCTCCCGGCCGTGCAATGTCGCAGAGGGTTCCCGCCACGGTTCCGGTTCTTGATCCGCCTCCGGTTCCGGGATACCCTCGAAATGCACCGGGTTCCGTATTTCACATGTGATTGCTACCCGTACCCCTTTTCTTTCATTTCGCTGCCAGGAGATCGTGTTTTGAGATGAGCGCCTGCCCGTCGGATCATGCATCGGCACCCTACCGGATCTGTGCCTTCTACCGTTTCATGCGCCTGGATGATCCGGATGGATTGCAAACGGCGATCCGATCCCGATTGCTGGAAGGCAGGATGTGCGGTACGGTCTTGCTGGCTTGCGAAGGCATCAATGGCACCGTTGCCGGCCTGGAGGGGGATACCCGGAAATTTTTCAGATGGCTGCAGGACCGGCTCGGGCCGCCGGCTCTGAATGTCCGGGAGTCCTGGTCCGGGCACGCCCCTTTCAAGCGGACCCGGGTGAAACTCAAGAAGGAAATCGTCACGCTGGGCATCGATGGGATCAGTCCGATCGAGGGAGCGGGCACCCATGTAAAGCCGGAAGACTGGGATGCGCTGATCGAAGATCCGGATGTTCTACTCATCGATGTCCGCAACGAATACGAGATCGAGGTGGGACGCTTCAGGAACGCGATTTCTCCCGGCACGGCCTCTTTCAGGGAATTTCCCGAATATGCGGCAAGCCGGCTCGATCCGGCGCGGCACCGAAAGATTGCCATGTACTGCACTGGCGGCATCCGTTGCGAGAAGGCCGCGGCATTTCTTGAGAAAAGCGGGTTCGGGGAAGTGTTCCAGCTGCAAGGGGGGATCCTGCACTATCTCGAGAAAATTCCCGCGAACCGGTCGAGTTGGGAAGGCGAGTGCTTCGTGTTCGATGAGCGGACCGCATTGAATGAAACGCTCGATCCGGGGCAATACGATCAATGCCATGCCTGTCGTCGGCCCGTCAGCGAGGCGGACAAGCAGGACGTGAAGTATATAAGGGGGGTCAGTTGCCCGAAATGCCATGACCAAAAGAGCGACCGGGACCGGATGCGCTACGCGGAAAGGGAAAGGCAGACCCGGCTTGCGGACTTGCGGGGGGATGTGCATATCGGACCGGGCAGCCGTGCAAATCCGGCTGTCCGGAAAGCCGGGCCAAAGCCGGACTAGGGAGTGTCCTCAATCGGGTTGAAGGAGGCTTGTGGTTCCGTAGCCTGGCGCAATGACGAGGTTTTCCACCCCGTATAGCGCCTGCGGGTTCTTCAACCAGAGGTGGTATTCCGGCCCTTTCAGGCTGTGGTCTTCCGAACAGTCGACGTTCCACCGCCGAAGCATGTAGCCCGCAACGGCGGCCCGGACGTTGACATTCAGCACGCTGTTTTCCATGGCGTAGTCCGTCTCTACTGATTTCGGATGCCTGAGACTCGGATGCGGCACGATTTCCAGCTCCACGATCCGGTTCCACTGGATATCCGATTCCCGGGTTTCATGCTCGTCGATCATGCTGTCGATGATCGCCGGGTTGGAGATGCGCGTGACGACGAAATCCGAGAATCTGGATTGCCGCCGGTCGTAGCCCCGGATGTGCCAGCGCAAGCCGTTGTCGACCAGCGCGAACGGCACGATCTCACGCGTGGTTCTGCCGCTGCTTAAAGAGCGATAGTCAATCCTGAGCACCTTTTCCTGATGGATCGCACGGGTCAGGACAGACAGTGTGTCGAGCGAGGGCTTGTTCAGTTGTGCGGGCACTTCGCACGCAACGAACCCCCTGTGCGTGCCCACGAAATCATCACCGAATCCATATGTGAGAGCGGCTAGCACCTGACTGGTCGAGTAGTCGAAGAAAGGACTGAAGGCGTCTGAGCGTTCATAGACCTTGGCCTTGGTATCGTATCTCAGGTTTCCTGGGGCCAGTTGCCTGTACAGGGCGATATCCCGGGTCGCCGCCGCTTCCTTGATGTCGAACCGCCCGACAAGATCGTTGCGACCGATGGTGCCCAGGAAGCGGACCTTGAACTCGATGTGAGACAAGCGTTCCTTCTGCGCCTGCGAAATGACATCGAGACGGATGTGCGGAGGCGGGAGCTGATAGCCCATTTCCGCCATGTCATCTTCATCATGACCTATCATGATA
>VYGS01000083.1 GCA_009841725.1 Gammaproteobacteria bacterium | reverse complement strand
CCCCTCTGGGCATTGAAGTCCTGCATCAAGGTGAATCGGATGGGGGCTCGCTGTTTTATGCGGCGGTTTCCATCGTTTTTTTGGGTATTGTGCTTTTCCTGCTCAATCGTCGAGCTGCAAATTGATCAGGCATGAGTCGGCAGGGATACTGCCGTTTTGTCCCTGCTCGAATCGGACAATTTCCTTGACTGACTGGATGCGAAACGCCATTCCGCCGCCATCGGAGAATTATTGCCGAAAGCGCGGCAATCGAATCACATCATCCAGCCTGAAAAGCATCGGATACCATGGAAAATCTCAAGATCACTGAACTCATCGGCCGAGCCCCCTGGCGCGAGGCCGTCAAGTATAAAGACACCTGGCCGCACGAATACGTGTTGAGCGGCAAGGACAATCAGCGCGAGCTGTTCGAGCTTGTGTGCGCCCGTTTGCGTGCCGGCGAGGGCGTGGAGGGCCGGTTCTTGAACAGGTGCAATACCTACCTTTTTCTCGGCGGCTACAAGTACTGGCTCATGACGCACTGGGATGAGGTCGATCTCGACGACGGCCAGAACTACGTACTGAACCGTGCCCCGCTGTACCGCGACCGGCGCGACTTCGTCATACAGCGCGGAGACAGCGGCAAGGCGGAGTGCTACCCTGCCAAACCCGCCGCATCGAATGGGGTCGGCAACCCCGAGCCCCGATCCTGACGCCCGAGGAACAGGTCGCGGCGGGATCGGGGAATTCCCGGTACTGCCCGGGATTTTGCGAAGCGCGTCTCCCGGCTCAGGCCGCCGAAGCGGGCCGAACCAGATCGAGACCGTCCGCCTCGCCGGCCGTGATGCAGATGCTTGCCAGCGTGCGCTCTTCGCCGTAGGGCCAGGAACGGCCGCGATGCATGGTCGCGCGCTCGTCCCAGACGATCACGTCGCCAGGCAGCCACCGGTGGGTGTAGATGCGCTGCGGCCGTGTCGAGAATTCGATCAGCTCCTCGATCAGTTTTCTGCCTTCATCTTCTTCCATCCCGACCACTCCGTAGGCATGGGATGCGATGTAGAGGGCCTCGGCGCCGTTGACGGGATTTCGCCAGATTGCCCGCCACGCCGTGTCCGGCCACATGGTGACGATATCAAGGGCGGCCGCGGCCGGCGAGACGGCCATGCGCGAATGCGCATAGCGGTGGCGCAGCACAAGGTTGCGTGTGCGTTCGCGGGTTGATTCGGGAAGATCGCGCCACGCCGCGCGGGTGGACACGAATTCCGTTTCGCCACCGGATGACGGCAGCTTGCGCGCGGCAAGGATGTTGGCCAGTGCCGGCGTGGGCAGGAAAGTGCTGTCGGTATGCCAGAGCTGGTTGGCCTTCTGGTGCTGGAAGGCGGCGCTCTCCTCGTCCGCGAGGCGTCCGCCTTCCCTCAGGTTCGACACGATCGACACCCTCGCATCGTGCTCTTGCGGACTTTTCTCCCTGATTTCGACGGTGCCGAAGAGGCGCCCGAAGGCGAGATGGGCCTCGTCATCGAGACACTGGTTGCGAAACAGCAACAGGGAATGCTCTTCGAACGCCTCGCGAATCTGCGTGAAATGCGAGGCCGCCTCACGCAGATCGATCCCCTCCATCTCGACTCCGAAATCCTCATGAAGCGCTCTCATGGCACACTCCCCCCGATGCACGTTCGTGTTGCCGTTTCCGATTGCCGGTTGCTCCGGCAAGGAACACTTTGAAAAACACGGGCAGTATATCAATTTCACGGTGCGCAAACCTTGACACCGGAACCGAAAAGGGCGATGTTTCAACTGCCGCCAGGAGCCGCCGGCTCCCCCGACTGTCTCCCTTGTTGATTCCTTGACAGAAATCTTTTTTCAGCTGCTGCCCTTTTTCGCGCTGCTCGGTTGCGGCTATGCCGCGGTGTGGACAGGGCTCCTGTCCGACGAGGCGATCGTGAACCTGACCCGGTTCGTGTTCTATTTCGCCTTGAGCGCGATGCTGTTCGACTTTGCGTCGGACCTGCCGATCGACGAGATCTTCGATCGCCAGCTCGTCCTGGCCTATACGAGCGCGAGCCTGTTGGTCTACGGCCTGGTCACCCTGATCGGCCGGATTCGCGGATGCGGCATCGAGGAGTCGGCCATCGAGGCCCAGTGCGGGGTGATCGGCAACATCGGGTTTCTCGGCCTGCCGGTTCTGGTGCTGCTGTTCGGGGAGCGCGCCGCCGCACCGGTCATGCTCATGCTTTCCGTCGACCTGATGCTTTTCGGAAGCATGGTTGTAGCCATCATTTCGGCCAACCGGGATGGCCGGCTCTCGCCGGTGGTGTTCTGGACCATCCTCAAGGGGCTTGCGAGAAATCCGATGATCCTCGCGATCGTCTTCGGCCTGGTCTGGTCCATTCTCGAGCTTCCGAAACCCGCCCCGATGGCGATTTTTCTGGATATTCTTGGCGGTGCCGCCACGCCCTGCGCCCTGTTTGCAATCGGCGGGTCGCTGGTTGCCAAATCGGCCGAGCGGATCAGCGTGGCCGGCTGGCTGTCCTTTTCAAAGCTGGTGCTGCACCCGCTGGCCGTGGCCGTGGCCGGATTGTGGATTTTCGAGGTGGACAGGTTTCTGGCCGCGATCATGATTGCCGCATCCGCCATGCCCGTGGCGGGCAACATCTACATTCTTGCCCAGCACTACGGCGTCGCCCCGCAGCGCGTGTCGTCCAGCATCCTGTTCTCCACGGTTTTCAGTATCGCGACCTTGACGCTCGTGATCGGCCTGGTGGCCGGCATGGCGAGCATGCCCTGATCGTTTTCGGGACCGTTGCCGGTCAGAGAAGGTGTTCTTTCAGGATCCGGATATGCTCCGGCCCCGTCCCGCAGCATCCGCCGATGATCTGGACGCCGTGCCGCTCGACCCAGCCCCGCACGGATTCGAGATATTGTTCAGGGGATACCGCATTGTCGAACACCCAGTCGGGCGGATTGAGATGCCCGGTTTCCGCATAGGCCATCTTGGTGCCGGGCCAGTGATGACCGAGCACTTCGAGCGCGGGATTCATGTCGTCTAGGTCGGTATGCATGACCCCTGCCGCCTGCCCGCCCAGCGGAATCAGGGCTTCCAGCATCCCGGCAAAATCGTGCTGGGTGTCCAGTTCGCCGGCGTGTAGCCAGCTGAGCCCCCTGACATCCC
>VYGS01000047.1 GCA_009841725.1 Gammaproteobacteria bacterium | reverse complement strand
GCATGGGCTGGAAGAGCTTGCTCGATTCGAGAATTTCATGCTCCTGCTCGCGGATGCCGATCTTGAGGAGCTCTCTCAGCTCCTCGGCTTCTTCCGGGCTCAATAGCGGTGTCGGGTCTCCCGAGACGAGTGTGCGGACATGGTCCCTGAACCCCGGAATGGGGGCGAGAGCGACGCAGGCGTCGGGTTCCCCGAAGTGCGTGTCCAGCTCGTCGACGATCCGCTCGGCCAGCAGATTTTCGAGGCCGATTCCCTCAAGCCCGGCCCGGACGCGTGAAACGGAATAGAGCGTGACGGTGCGCCCGGCGTCCGACGCCGACATGGAGAGGGTGTCGTCAAGCAGATCGTGAATGTTGTCGGGCGTGCCGTCAACCAGCGCAACCAGCCCGAACAGCAGGGGGTCGTCGGGCATGTTCGGATGAAAGAGGGCGAAGCAGTAATGGTCGCTGTCGAGCCGACTCTCGAGCTGTTCCGGCGAATGGGTTTCATGCAGGGCTCCGCAATCGACCAGCGACTTCATCAGCCTGGGCAGATCGGACCGGAAAATCCTTCTGAATCCGGGCAATTCGGAATGAAACCGCAACGATATCAGCCGTCGCAGAATCCGGTCGAGCCCGTCCAGCGCATCGCCATCGTTTTTCAGGCGCAACAGATCCGCCCGCAGCCCGAACAGGAATTCCAGGCCGCCCGGCGCCAGGTGCATGTGCTCGAGAAGCCTTTCCCAGGGAGGCGTCATCTGCTCCCGAATCGGCCCGAGCAAATCGCGCCGGTGTGTCGAGAGATACACGATCATCTTGTCGTGCAGGTCTTCGGTGTCGATGTCGAATTCACCGACGACCAGCTGCATCCATCGGTAACGGTCATCGTCGTCGAGGTCGAGATAGCCCTCGAGAACCGGCTTGAGATGCTTTTGGCATGCGACCTTATTGTCCAGGCTGGCGAGGCACCGTTCGACCCGTTTCATCTGAGCGGCCAGCGTCTCGGTGACTTCCGGTTTCGGAGTCTTGCGAATATCCTCCCGGATTGAGCGGTTCTCCCGCGGCCTAAGGCGCCGAACAAGCCTGTCGAAGGCCCGACCGATGATGGAGCGTTGCTTGAAGGGAGCGTTTTTCATGCCGGGAAACGGGGGAAATATCGTCAGGATGGGGGAACAATTCTACCAGTACATCAAAGCGGCGTGATGAAATTCCTGTGTCGCAACCGGAATCCGGTCCGGCCTCCGGGAATGCCGGCACATCCCCGCCGGATGGACCGGCTTGCAAAGCGATTCCCGGCTCCATGTATAATCGGACCGGCGGCCAACGCAGCCACATGTGTGCCCCGGGCAACCCGGCTGTACCGGCCACGGCCAATCGAAACCACAGGTGCCGGCCTTCATCATGCTTTCATGTCAGATTCGGCCCAACGGAACAGAACGATGAGAAGTTATCTCGAATCCATTGATCTGGAACTCGACGATTCAGGGCGTTATGCGCCTCGATACCGGCTGTTTGAGACCACATTCTGGGAACCGGTGCCGACGACTGCCGTATCCTACCGGGCGGGCAGCCGGCTGCTCGTCATCGCCGATGCGGAGCAGGCCGGCGAGATCGAGTCCAGGTTGAAGGGGGCGGTCAACTGCTATATGGCCATGCCGGCGGAACGCTCCGAGGCCGCCCTGGCGGCCAATGCGCATTACTGTGCCGGACTGACCGTCGAGGGACATCTCGGGGAATTCAAGGTGCTGTACGACCAGCACCTTGATCCCGAAGAGCCGGATGCGCGGAACCTCGCCAGCCTGTTCGGGATCGAGAGCGGCTGTTTCGACCAGGTGCTCGATTGCAGCGAAACCCCCTTTCTCGATTCGGAACTCAAGCCGCCCGGATACTATTGCGGGCACGAGAGTGCCGATCTTGACCGGGCGCTGGAGGCGATCCCGGGCATGATCGGCGAATTCGAGAAGCCGAAATTCTTCGACTACGATCCGGAAATCTGCGCCCACGGCCGCAGCGGGATCCGCGGCTGCACCAACTGTCTGGACGCCTGTCCGGCCGATGCGATCATTTCCGTGGGGGAGAGAATCGAGGTGAATCCCCACCTGTGCCAGGGCGGCGGCGTCTGCGCGAGCAGTTGCCCGTCGGGCGCGATCACCTACGTCTACCCGCGCGCCGAGCAGCAGCTCGAACTGTTGCGGACACTGGTCCGGGGAATGCTCGAGGCCCATGACGGCATTGCTCCGGAGGTGGTTTTCTTCGATCGGGAGCGCGGATTCGACGCCGTCGCCGGACGATCGGGGGCCATGGCGCATACTGTGTTGCCGTTCATGGTCGAGGAAATCGGGTCGGTCGGTCCCGACCTGCTTGCCTCGGCACTGGCCTACGGTGCCGGCAAGGTGTTTGTGTTCGTTCCCGACGGAACCCCGGCGAAAGTCGTCGAGACACTGGCCAGGACCGTCGATCAGGTCGGGATCGTGCTGCACGAGACGGGATGCCGCGACCGGGAGCTTCGCATGGGAAGCACGCTTGAAGGGGTCGGCGGGGAGTCCACGGTGAAAACCGGTCCGAATGCGACCTTCGCGCCGGTCGGGGACAAGAGAACGGTCACGCGCAGGGCGTTCGGCCATCTCAACGAGATTTCCGAGACACCCCGATCCGCCATCGGGATGCCCGAGGGCACCATGTTCGGCCGGATCCATGTCGATGCCGAGACGTGCACGCTGTGCATGGGCTGCGCCTCGCAATGTCCGGGAAAGGCGCTGCAGGCCGGCGGCGACACGCCGGCCTTGCGATTCATCGAGGCCAACTGCGTGCAGTGCGGAATCTGTGCGCGCAGCTGTCCGGAATCCTCCATCACCCTGGAGCCGCGTCTCCAGTTTGATCCCAATGTCATCAACAAGGCGGTGTCGCTCAAGGAGGAGGTTCCGTTCCACTGCGTGGTCTGCGGCAAGGCCTTCGCCACGCAGGCCATGATTTCGCGCATGACCGAGAAACTGAAGGGACACTGGATGTTCGACAAGCCCGATGCCCTCAATCGCCTGAGAATGTGCGAGGATTGCCGGGTCATCGACCTGTTTGACAAGGAGAGCCGGGCAGGGTCGTGAACGACGCCTTGTTCGCGTTTTCGCAGCGGGCCTCGAATGGCGACGGACAGGCCATTCTGCCGTTTCAGGGCTCCCGGGC
>VYGS01000056.1 GCA_009841725.1 Gammaproteobacteria bacterium | reverse complement strand
AAAACGCCGCGCAGTCATGCCCGATCCAGTGTCACATGTTTCTGAACCCGCACAGTCGATAGCCTTTCGGATTGTTCGCAAATATTCCGAAAATCGGGGGACTTCGTCAGCACATCTCCATGGGGTCGACATCCAGTGACCAGCGAAGCCGTTTGCCCGATGAGGCATTTTCCACCCATTCCGCCCAAGGTGCCAGCACCCGGTGCAGCTGACCCCGGCAGGAAGACTTGACCAGTAGCTGTGCCCGATATCTGTCATCCATGCGTTCCATCGGAGAGCTCACGGGGTCCATGATTTGCATCGATGTCAGGTTCATGGAGATGGCCAGATTCTTTCCTTGCCGTCTTATCCGTTCCAGAAACTCCAATCCGGCTTCCGGTCTCCGCGATTCGGCTCGCCAGAGAGCCATGTGGGAAAACGGCGGAACCCGCGCTGTCCGGCGCTCTTCCCGGCATATCCGGAAGAAGTCGTCAAATTGCTGATGGCGCACCATTTCCATGTAGGCATTGTCAGGATGGGTGGTCTGGATGAGAACCCTGCCCGGGTCTTTCCCTCGTCCTGCCCGCCCTGCCACCTGGACGAGCTCCTGAAACAGTTGTTCGGGAGCCCGGAAGTCCACGCTGTAGAGGCCCGGATCGGGATTGATGACCCCGACCAGTGTCACCTTCGGAAAGTCATGGCCCTTGGAGATCAGTCGTGTGCCCACGATAATGTCCGCCTTGCCGCTATTGATGGATTCGAGTGTGTGCTGCAGTTTCCGGAAGGTTCCAAGCTTGTCCCGGTCAAACCGGAATACCCGGGCATCCGGAAACAATCTTCCCAATGCCTCTTCGATTCGCTGGGTGCCCGCGCCGCGAAAAAACAACTCGGATCGGCATTGCGGACAATAGTCAGGCTTTCGGGCGATGCGACCGCAGTGATGGCAGCGCAACCGGGCGGAGATCTTGTGATAGGTCATGTATGCATCGCATCGGTCACAACTTGAACGCCATTGGCACTGGGGGCACTCGGCCACCGGAGCGTATCCGCGCCGGTTGATGTAGAGAATGGTTTGTTTGTTCTCGGCAAGCTGTTGGCCCAGAACTTCAACCAGTCGGGTAGACAGTCCGTCCCGGGCAGGCTGCTTGCGCAGGTCGATCAATTCGATTTCAGGCAGGTTGGCCTTCCCCGTGCGCCGGCGCAGCCTGGAGATTCGGTATTTTCCGGTCTGAACGTTTTCCATGGATTCCATGGAGGGAGTCGCCGACCCCAATATGATCGGAACCTTTTCAAGACTGGCGCGTTTGATCGACATGTCACGGGCATGATACCGAAATCCGTCCAACTGCTTGTAGGACAGGTCGTGTTCCTCGTCAACAATGATTCTTCCAAGATTACGAATTGGAGCGAAAATTGCCGAACGTGTGCCGAGTACGACGCCGGCTGTTCCGTTGCGCGCCTTCCACCATGTCCGGTATCTCTGTGCGGGATTCATTCCGGAATGGTAGCAATGGACACGGTTGCCGAAGCGATTCGTGAATCGTTCAACCAGTTGCGGCGTGAGGGATATCTCGGGGACAAGCACGAGGGCCTGTTTTCCCGCTTCCAGACAGTTTTCGATGCTGTGCAGGTAGATCTCGGTTTTTCCGCTTCCGGTGATGCCATGAAGTACATGGGAGCAGTAATGGCCAGCGGACTCCTCGATCCGGGAGAGCGCCTTGCGCTGTTCTGGATTGAGGGTGCCGGCGAACGGCACGATCACGCCCGAAGGACGGCCTGTCGCAATGATCAGCCCCCGCTTCACCAGATTGCGCATCACGCTGGAGAGATGTCCGGCATCATGCAATTCGGGAAGCCTCGCAAGCTCGTTCAGGTTCATGCACTGGCCTGATGCCAGGCATCGGTACAGCTGTTTCTGCTTCGGAGCACGCGCCAGTTGCGCCATGGCCACATCGTCGGGAATGTCCTCGTTTCGGGAAAAGTATCGCGCTGTGTCCGGATCGTACAGCGCAACGGCTTTTCGCAGGGGTGGCGGAAGTGCGGCCTGGATAACCTCGCCCACCGGATGGTGGTAGTAGCCGGATGCCCAAAGGAAAAATTCCAGCATCAGCGGGGAGACAGCCGGCTCCCCGTCCAGTACCCGCAGTATCGGTTTGAGGGATCTCGTCGAGGCGGAGGGGCTGTTCGGCAGAACAACGCCAACCAGTTTCCGGTTGCGGAACGGAATCAGTACCCGCGTGCCCGGTTCGATATCCGTGTCCGTTGCATAATCGAAGGCTCTTCTCAATGGCACCGGAACCGCGACACTGACAATTCGGCCATTTTCAGGATCCGATGACATGGCACACTGTGTTCGGGAAATTTCGTCCATCGCAAACCGCCTTTTCGCTCATCGGACTGCTTGCATCCAGCTCGATTCTGTTCATTGTTCCAGAGGGTATTTGTTTCGGCAATGTGACAGAGTGCTTCCCGAGCGGTTACTCACAGAATCTGTGGATAATTTTGTGAACAATTCGCAAAAAGGTGGCTAGTAAAGGGATTTGCCGGATGATCGGAACAGGTTGATTAAAAATTGAGCAAAATAGATATATCTATATAAAACAATGAATTAGTCGAATAAATTAAATATCTTTTGGAAACAGGATTCCTAAAGTGGAAAATTCGGTTCTTCCGGGCGGTACTGTGAATAAATGTCCGCAAACCGGGAGCGATTGTTACATATTTCGGAAAAATTCATTAACTTGTAATAGGTTATCTGATGTTCATCCGAGAAAGCTTTCGTCCGCACGAGTTTCATCGATCGCTTCCTACAGCGAATCGACTGCAATCGTGAACACGCCGTTTCGTCGCTCGTCAAGATATCGCTCCAAGGTCTTGTTGATCACCGTGAAGGCCATCTCGTCCCACGGGATGGCCGATTCATCGACCAATCTGACTTCGAGGCTCTCGGGCCCCGGTCCGAACCCTTGCGGATTGTCGAGCTGGGATCGGTAGATCATGTAGATTTGGGCAATCCGGGGCATGTTGTAGATCTGATAAAGATGCACGTCGGTGACGCTGGCCCGGGCTTCTTCCCAAGTCTCTCTCGTGGCGCCTTCTTCGACCGTCTCTCCGGTTTCCAGGAATCCGGCGGGGATGGTCCAGTACCCCATGCGCGGTTCAATTGCCCGCTTGCAAAGCAGGATCTTCTCTTCGTGGACGACAATACAGCCGGAGACGATCTTGGGATTTCGGTACTGGATGTGACCGCATTCCAGGCAGACATGACGCTCGCGGTTGTCGCCTTCCGGTACCGTTATCGTCACCTTGTATCCGCAGTAGGTGCAGTAATGGATCGGGATGCTCTTTCTCATTCGGTGAATTTACTTTTCAATCAGGCTCAACACCAATCCGCAATGTATCACGGCACCGTACCAGTTGTTGTTCAAAAAGGCCCTGAAACAGTGTTCGGAGACACGGTCGCGGGTCAGGTACTGCTGGTAGGCTGAAAAAGCGGCAGCTGCCGCAATACCGACAAAGAAGTGCCAGCCGATCGCCCGGCTGGCGCCGATATAGGCCAGAATCAGTAGCGAGACAGCTTGCAGAATCAGGATAATCGACCGGTCGGCCTTGCCGAACAGGATGGCGGTGGACTTGACTCCGATCAGCAGGTCGTCATCCCTGTCGGCCATGGCGTAGTAGGTGTCATAGGCCACGATCCAGGCATAGTTCGCGGCAAACAGAAGCCAGCATTCCGCCGGCAACTCTTCAGTGATGGCGGCATAGGCGATCGGAATGCCCATGGAGAACGCGACTCCCAGCACCAGCTGGGGGAGGTGTGTGAAACGCTTTGTGAACGGGTAGAGTACCGCTACTGCCAAGGCGAAGAAGCTGACAATGATCGAAAGGGTGTTCAATCGCGTGACCAGCCACCAGGCGACCAGCACCAGCACCAGGAACAGGATCATGGCCTTGCGCACGCTCAGTGCGCCGCTTGCCAGCGGCCTGTCGCGCGTTCTGGCGACATGTCCGTCTATTTTCCGGTCCGCATAGTCATTGATGATGCAACCGGCGGCCCTCATCACCATCGTGCCGGCAATCATGATCAGGACGATTGTCGGATCGGGTTGCCCGTCACCGGCCAGCCAAAGCGCCCACAGGGTTGGCCATAGCAAGAGGAGCATTCCGATCGGACGGTCAAGCCGCATGAGCCGGATGTAGGCGGGAGCATCCCTGGCCAGTACTGAAATCAAGACCGTGCCTCCCGAATTGTGGCGCGTGTCCGGAATACGCCGTCCGGTCGGCGGACGGGCAATTCGGCAAAAGGCCGGCAGTCCGGTCGTCCGCGGACCTCGCCCGGTTCCGCTACCCGATATCCCGAAATGTTTTCCGGAACACGACCCATATTCTGGAAAAGGAGACTATTCCAGTATCAGCACCGCCTCGATTTCCAGCGGAACGTTCTTGGGCAGGGCGGCCACGCCGACAACCGCCCGGGCAGGATAGGGTTCGGAAAAATACTCGGCCATGACTTCATTGAGGGTCGGGAATTCGGACAGGTCGGTCAGCGATATGTTGAGCTTCGCAATTCCGCCCAGATTGCCGCCGGAAGCCTCGCACAATGCCTGCAGGTTCCGGAATGTGCGATGGGCGGCCTCTTTGAACGATCCGTCGATCACCTCCATGGTATCGGGATCCAGTGGAATCTGTCCCGAAACATACACGGTTTTCCCGACACGCACGGCCTGGGAATAAGTTCCGATCGCACTCGGCGCCCGATCGGTCGCAATAATTTCTCTGTGGGGCATGAGCTGTATTTCCGAATGATCGGGCGAGTTGCCGAAATCCCTTGCAACAAACCCGATGTCCAACCACCGGTTCCGAAATCACGGTCTCAGAATGGGAATCTGGCGCATGTAACCCCGGAACATCCAACCGAATGGAGTATACCGCAATCACCGGCGGGTATCGGCGAAGAAAAGGCATTCGGCTGGTCCGGTGTCCCGGCAGTTCCGACAGGGCAAGGAATCGGACCGATGAGGGACCGGCGCTATTTGTCGGGTTGGCTGACTGTTCCCGCGATGCACGGATATCGGGCCCCTGTGACGGAAGGCAGCGTGGACGGCCGACCTTGAGCAGTCTGATACGCCATCCAGGCGAATGCAGCGGCCTCGACCCATTTCGGGTCGATTCCCGCGCTTCCCGTATCCAGCACCTTCGCCCTGCAGCGTCGGCGTATCCGATCCATGAGTCCGCTGTTGCAGGCGCCTCCGCCGCATATGTAGGCGGTATCGATGTCGGGATGGATGTCGTTCACGGTTTGTCCGATGGTGCTGGCCGTCAGGGCGGACAAGGTCGCCAACACGTCCCGATTGTCGTATGTCCCGTCGCCGCTCCATCGCCGGAGCTTGCCATCCAGCCATTCCGGGTTGAACATCTCGAGACCCGTGCTCTTCGGTGGCTCCTTTCCGAAATATTCCTCGTCAAGCAGGATATCCAGAAGGTCGTCCTGCACTGTGCCGGATTCGGCGATACTGCCCTGGGGATCGAACGGCACTGAAAAATGCTCGCTGCACCAATTGTCCATCAACGTGTTCCCGGGACCGATATCGAAGCCGATCACCTTGCCATCGCTGCCCTTTGGCAATATGGTGATATTGGAAATTCCTCCGATATTGATTACTGCACGATGTTCGCAAGAGGAATGAAATGCAGCCAGATGGAAAGCCGGAGCCAGAGGTGCGCCCTGTCCGCCTGCAGAGATATCCCGGGAGCGAAAGTCGGAAACAACCGGAATCCCAGTCCGCCTTGCAATCGTGGCACCGTTTCCGAGTTGCAGTGTGAAGGGAGGATCGCTGTCCGGACTGTGATTCACGGTTTGACCATGGCATCCGATTATGTCAATCGGAACGGGGGCCACCTTGTCCTTGAGGCGGGTCGCGACGTCGGCGTACAGTGAATTCAATCGATCCTCGACAACCCCTGCCTCGGCATTGCGGCGGATTCTCCGGTCGCACAGCTCGCGCACCGACTGGCGCAGGGTGTCGGGGTAGGGGACTGTTTCGGTTGCGAGGATACTGAAATCCCCGTCGTGAATTGCCAGTACCACCCCGTCAACCCCGTCGGCACTGGTTCCCGACATGAGTCCAATGGCGTGGAAGGGCATGGCAGATGTCGGGGTCATCTACTTCAGCGAACCCGGTCCGCATTTCAGTCGGGCATCTCGGGCGAGACGGCCCCCACGGTGAAATCCGTATCCCGGAATGGCGCAGGTCTGCCCACTGGCCGGATTCTCGATCCAGCAGACGGGGCGGGGAATTGCGGGTTTCAACTCCGGAAATTGTTGCGGGCCAACGCGACTGTGTCCAGTCCCGAGAGCTCCCGGTTCCAGTTCGAGGCGGCCTTCCTGAACTCCGGCCAATGTCGCTCCTCGATTTTCCTCGGATTCGGAAGAGTTACCGTGACAGCATCCCGGTGTATGCCGTCGACCCGAAACTCGTAGTGAAGATGGGGTCCGGTCGACAATCCGGTACTGCCGACATAGCCGATGATCTGGCCTTGATCAACCGAACTGCCGGGCTTGACGCCTTCGGCGATTCTGCTCAAATGCGCATACAACGTTTCGTATTGGAAGCCGTGTTGGATGATGACCGTTATCCCGTAGCCGCTCAAGGTGCCGGCCGTTGTGATTCGGCCCTTTCCTGTCGCCATGACGGGAGTGCCCTCGGGAGCGCCGTAATCCACTCCTCGGTGCGCCTTCCAGTTCTTCGTTATCGGATGCAGCCGACGTTTGCTGAAATGTGAAGTGATGGTCGCGTATTTGACCGGAGAGCGGATGAAGCCGTTCTTGAAGCTTTCCCCGTTCGGCGTGTAGTAGTCGGTGTGGCCGTCCGGGTCGGTGAATCGTATTGCCCGGATTGCCTTTCCGGACAAGTTGAATTCCGCAGCGATCAGATTTCCGGAGCCGACCCTCTCGCCATCCAGATACAATTCCTCGTAAATGACCGAAAACCGATCACCCGACTGGATATCCCGGTAGAAGTCCGCTTTCCACTGGAACACCGAAATGAAATCCTGGATGATTTTGTCGGGAATGCCGGCGGATCGGGAGGTTTCCATCAGATTCGAGTGGATCGTTCCCCTGAATTTCCGAATCCGAATATCGGGACTGTGTATCAGGGTCGTCGCAAAATAAAGCCCGGATTCCTCATCAAGCCGAATTTCCAGCGTTTTGAGTGTGTCCAGTTCATACTGGAGAACATCAAGGCGCTTCTGTGAGTACATTTTGAACCGTATGGCGTGTCCCGGCAGGATTCGGTGGAGAATTTCCGCGCCGGCCAGGCTCGCGATGCGATAGGCCTGTTGGTAGGGAATGCCGTTGCGCTGGCAGATTTCCGAAAACGTATCCCCCCTCACGATGCGATCTTCTATCCACGGCTGAGGTTCGGCACTGTCCAGCCCGTTGTCGGTCGAGAGCATTTCGGAATCGTACCGTTTCTGGTCCCTCTCATTGCCTGGTGACGGAAATTCCGAACCGGTTTGATCAGCCGGAACCCACGGCATCTCTGTCACCATCGCGAATTTTGGCGGCTTTGAGAGGGTGCTGGCCGAATCGGCGATTCCGGTCGCCTTGTCGGTCGACACGGTTTGCGACGGCACCACACCGGAAATGCCCAGCAGCAGAAACAGGCAAATGCCTCGGACAGAAGGCCGGAACAAGGATTGTGATGTCGAAATCGCCAAGCTCGTGTACAAGTCGGTCAGGTGAATGGCAAGCCTTTGCACCGTGAAAGAAAGATCATCCAGAATCGGTTTTGCTGTAGGGGGATATGATGGTAAATTCCTGATCAGTTGAAAAGCACTCGGCACTTGTCCAATAGGCAGGCGCAGTATAGGCGACCTTTGGAAAAGGTTCAAGGTCGCCGGTCGATCGGTCCACAGATCGCCGGGAATACGGTTGAGAATCAATCGATCAATTTGGCAATCATGATGTTAAAGTTGCAGCCATGGGGCAGATTCAGAACAAGATAAACCGGGGCAATCCATTCGAGGAGATTGGGGAGATCAAGCGGGGTACCGAGGAAATACTGCTTGAGGAAGAGCTTCTTGAAAAACTGAGCCGGGGACGGCCATTGCGGGTCAAGACCGGCTTTGATCCGACCGCTCCAGACTTGCATCTCGGGCACACCGTGCTGATCAACAAAATGCGCCAGTTTCAGGAGTTCGGCCATACGGTGATTTTCCTGATCGGGGATTTTACAGGCATGATCGGCGACCCGAGCGGCAGAAACGTCACGCGGCCCCCCCTTTCCCGGGAGCAGATCGAGGCGAACGCCGAAACCTACAAGGAGCAGGTTTTCAAGATTCTGGATCCGGAACTGACCGAGATCCGTTTCAATTCGGAATGGATGACGCCACTCGGAGCAGAAGGAATGATCCGGCTGGCTTCCCGGGTAACGATGGCCCGGATGCTGGAACGGGACGACTTCAAGAAACGTTTCGTGGACAATCAGCCCATCGCAATCCACGAGCTCTTGTACCCGTTGGCCCAGGGCTATGATTCGATCGCCCTGAAGAGCGATATCGAGCTCGGCGGAACGGATCAGAAGTTCAATCTGCTGATGGGGCGCGAACTCCAGAAGCAGTACGAAATGTCTCCCCAGACAGTGCTTACCGTTCCGCTGCTTGAAGGGCTGGACGGGGTCAAGAAAATGTCGAAATCGGTCGGAAACTACATTGCGCTCGAAGACCCGCCAAACGAAATGTACGGCAAGGTCATGTCGATCTCCGATGAGCTGATGTGGAGATATTACGAGCTGCTGAGCTTCAGATCGATATCGGAGATAGAGGGGATTCGGCATGAAGTCGAAGGCGGGGCCAATCCCCGAGATGCGAAATCGGCCCTGGCCAGCGAGATCACCGCCAGGTTTCACGGGGATGCTGCGGCAGGCCGGGCCCGGGATGCGTTCGTCAGGCAGTTTGCCAGGGGGGCGGAGCCTGACGACATGCCGCATGTCAGACTTTCGGCCGGCAGCGGCGGACTGGAGATTGCGGTGTTGCTGCGTGATGCCGGTCTCGTGGAGTCTTCCTCGGACGGGTTGCGCATGATTCGCCAGGGTGCGGTGAGGGTGGACGGAGAGCGGATCTCGGACACGAAGCATGTGGTCACGCCGGAATCCTCCTTGACAATCCGGGTTGGCAAACGCAGATGGGCGCGTGTCGAAATCTGCCATGATTCACCGGGGTGACCGAGGATGGAGGACAGCCAGATATCGTCTCATGCCGAACTCCTGATCAAGAGCGGCGAGCAGGAATTCGATCTGCGGATTCATCGGGCGATCAGCTGGCTGGAACCGGCCGAGGCGGCCATGAGGAAGGACTGCTTCGACGAAGGATTTATCTTCTACTGGGTTGCATTCAATGCGGCCTACGCAAGGGTGGAAGCGTTCAAGATGGATTCGATGCGCTACGAGCGTGACCGGTTCCGGGAGTATTTCGACAAGATACTGAGGCTTGATGTTCACGGACGGGTGTACGAGGCGATCTGGAACCGATTTTCCGAAAACATCCGGCGATTGCTGAACAATCGCTATGTGTATGGTCCGTTCTGGCTTCACAGCAGCGGGGAGCCTGAGTATGACGACTGGGAAAGGCGGTTTGACGGCAGTCGCAAAAGGATTCTCCAGGCTCTGAGCGAAATGGATACGGGCTTTATCCTGAACACGGTATTCGGCCGCCTCTACATCCTGCGCAATCAACTGATGCACGGAGCGGCCAAGTGGCAAAGTTCGGCCAACCGGGAGCAGGTCATCGACGGCGCCCGGATCATGGAATCTCTGGTGCCGGTATTTATCGATCTGATGATCGATAGCCCGGATGAAATTGACTGGGGCCAGTTATACTATCCGTATCTGAAGGAATGACCGGCCGCCACGGTTTTGGCCTCGCTCCGGCTGAAAAAGGATGTCATGGATGCACGGAAGCCGAGCCGGATTTTTCGGCATCCGGGAAGCGATGACGCCCTGATATCCTTATTCGCAATTTCGCCTTGATAGTCCATCCGGATCTTGACCCGATAGCCATTTCCGTTGGCCCTGTCTCCATTCACTGGTACGGCATAATGTACCTGTTGGGATTTGCGGCAGGATGGTGGATCGGATGGAGACGGGCTGCACGACCCGGCTCCGGATTCGAGCCGCAGGAGATATCGGATCTACTGTTCTATATTGCCCTGGGGGTCATTGCCGGAGGCCGATTGGGCTATATGGCGTTCTATCAGGCGGGAGCTTTTCTTGAGGAACCGTGGTCCGTCTTCGCAATCTGGGACGGAGGCATGTCGTTTCATGGAGGCCTGATCGGGGTGATTGTGGCCGTGGCGGTTTATGCGCGCAGGACAGCCCGGCACCCATTGGCCGTGTTTGATTTCCTGGCGCCCCTGATTCCACCGGGACTGTTTTTCGGACGTATCGGCAATTTCATCAATCAGGAGTTGTGGGGCAGGGTGACCGATGTGCCCTGGGCGGTCCAGTTTCACACGGCCGGTCTGACACCCCGGCATCCATCCCAGTTGTATGAGGCGGCGCTCGAGGGGCTGCTGCTTTTTGTCGTATTGCTCTGGTTTTCCGCAAAACCGCGTCCCAGAGGGGCGGCGTGTGGCCTGTTTCTCCTTGGATATGGCGGTTTCCGCTTTCTGGTGGAATTCTATCGCGAGCCGGACAGTCACTTGGGTGCGGTTGCGTTTGACTGGATGACCATGGGCCAACTGCTCTGCCTCCCGATGATCGGCCTGGGGCTGTATCTGCTGGTCAGGGCGCACAAGCCATGGCGGTGATGCCGGCCTGCCCTTTTCCAGTCCCGTCGCGCAAGAGTCTATGGATACCGTGATCCGGCGTACCCGCGGATCGTTCGCAGCCGGACCAATGGAATGCCGGGACGCCCTCGGCAGAACCGATGAAATCAGAACAGCGTGCAGACCCCTGTGGGTTGCCTGTATTGCGATACTTGGCCGACAGGCGGCGTATCGGCAATACATCGCGCGGGAAATGACCATGAATCCGGCTTGCAAGCTGGCGTTCATCATCGCGCTTTTTCTGGTGTGCTCTCCGGGTCACGCGCATTTCAGCCTGGACATCAATATCCGGACGGTCCATGTCGTGCATACCGCAAAGGGGCTGGAGGTTTACCTGCGTTTGCCGACACCTCTTTTCCTCGCGGATTTCGTGGATCTCGCCGAAAATGCGTATGGCGGCGACATCCCCGATCCTGCGCCCTTCACCTACAACCGGATCGAAGATGGGGAATTGCTCCATTACATGGACCTGGATGCCATCAGGCAAATGCCGTTCCATTTCGCATCGTTTGCCGCAAGGGGACAGGTCTTTGCAGTGGACGGGGAACCGCTGAAGGCGGAAATCGTTGACGTTGGACTCCATCCTGTCCTCGAGCAGCCGCCCTTTGCGTCTCTGGAGGAGGCAAGACGCGCGATGGAAGAGGATGTGTTTCCCTATGACTATTCTGAAGTCCATGCCGGGGCAACCGTTACCGACCTCCTGATTCGATATCCTCATGACGGCCCTGTCGACACTTACACCTTTCACAGCACGTTCTATCCGGGCCTTGAAGGTCAATCGGACACGGCCAACCTGATCTTGGACCATTTTCCGGGAAACGCAAGACTCTACAGTGTGACGGGTCTTCTGAATGAGCCGGTCACGATCAGGAATTCAGAATGGTCGGCGGTCTTCTTGTTCATCAGGCAGGGAATCGTTCATATACTCGAAGGGCTGGATCACGTGCTGTTCATCCTGTGCCTGACGCTCGGGGCAACGGGGCTGGTCGGTCTGCTGTGGCGTGTCACGGGATTCACGCTCGGTCATACTGCAACCCTTGTTCTCGGGTTTCTCGGCCATGTTCCGGGCGGTGCCTGGTTCATTCCGGCGGTCGAGACGGTCATCGCCCTGACGATCATCTATGCAGCCTCGATGATTCTGGTGTCGAGTCGGTACGGGGCCGACTCTGTCACCTCCCATGCCGTAACGGCCGGCATCGGTCTGGTTCATGGACTCGGTTTTTCATTCGTGCTTCATGAATTGCTGTCCCGGGACAGCCCGCATCTTCTGAAATCTCTCGTTTCCTT
Source organism: Gammaproteobacteria bacterium (assembly GCA_009841725.1). Lineage (GTDB taxonomy): Bacteria > Pseudomonadota > Gammaproteobacteria > Arenicellales > Poriferihabitantaceae > Poriferihabitans. The sequence continues at coordinate 3,934 of VYGS01000056.1, read as the reverse complement.
CAATGTCGGGGTCGAGATCGGACAGGTTCTTATCGTGGTGGCCGTATGGATCCTGCTCCTGATCTTGGCACGGTTCGGCAGTGCGGTTCTCACTCCCGCACGATGGATGGTTGCACTGCCATGCATGGCGGTCGCGTCGTACTGGGCAGTGGAAAGGGTGTTGTTGCTCGGCGATACGCTCGCACTGTAGCCGTGATGCTCCGAATATCCCGGCCCGGTCGCCAGTCCTGGCCTCAACGAGCCCGTGCGATATCAGTCACGATGGACAATAAACCGTATTTATTTGTCGGCTTGCAATTCTAATTGGTATTGAAGCCGAAAAAGCCGATACAGTTACCGCCTGTGGATACCTTGATCTGGACAAGGTATCCGGCCCGAGCATCTGAACCGTGAAGTGGGTGACAGCATGAACATCTCCACTTCCAGGAAAATCCGAGGACAACCCAATGCCGACTTATGTTCGAACCGACAAATGCGATGGCTGTAAAGGGCAGGACAAGACTGCATGCATGTACATCTGTCCGCATGATCTGATGCGGCTGGACAAGGACGGGTCAGAGACCGGCCATGCGATGAAAGCCTACAACCAGGAACCGGAACAGTGCTGGGAGTGTTATGCCTGTGTCAAGATTTGCCCGCAGCAGGCGATAGAATGCCGTCACTATGCCGATGTTGTTCCGCTTGGCGCACAGGTCCAGCCCCTTCGAGGCACCGATTCGATCATGTGGACCATCAGGTTCCGAAATGGCAACATGAAGCGCTTCACGTTTCCCATCAGGACCACGCCGGAAGGCTCTGCCGATCCTTACGGCGACAAGGGCGAGGCCGATCGGTCCCAATTGGCCAACCCTGCGAGCCTGTTCACTGATTCCATGCACAGTTGCGACACCAGCCAGTTCATGGCCACTTGATCCGGACCCGCCGTCGAAACATCCCGAGACCCAAATACATGTCAGATTACTCATTCTCCAATCCCGAAATCGTCGAACAGGAGTGCGACATCCTGCTCATTGGCGGCGGAATGGCGGCTTGCGGAGCTGCCTTTGAAATCATGAAATGGGCCGAAAATACAGGTCTGAGCATCAAGCTTGTCGACAAGGCGGCGATGGACCGCTCCGGCGCCGTGGCGCAGGGCCTTTCGGCCATCAATACCTATATGGGGGAAAACGACCCTGCGGACTATGTCCGTTACGTGCGCGGAGACCTCATGGGCATCACCCGGGAGGATCTGGTCTACGATGTCGGGCGGCATGTCGACGATTCGGTGCACAACTTCGAGGACTGGGGGTTGCCGATCTGGAAGCAGAAGGGTGATGAAGGCACCAAGCTTCGGGATGGTGGAAAACCGGTTCGTTCCGGACGCTGGCAGATCATGATCAACGGCGAGAGCTACAAGTGGATTGTCGCCGAGGCCGCCAAAAAGGCAATCGGTATCGAGAACATCGAGGAGCACGTGTTCATTGTCCGGCTCTTCACCGACAGGAATGATCCGTCACGGATTTCCGGCGCAGCGGGATTTTCGGTTCGGGAAAGCAGAATCTATATCTACAGGTTCAAGTGCTGTCTGCTGGCAGCGGGTGGTGCGGTCAATGTCTTCAGGCCGAGATCGGTCGGGGAAGGCATGGGCCGGGCCTGGTATCCGGTCTGGAATGCCGGTTCGACCTATGCCATGGCCGCCGAGTGCGGGGCAGAAATGACACTGATGGAAAACCGGTTCGTGCCGGCCCGGTTCAAGGATGGTTACGGTCCGGTCGGCGCATGGTTCCTGCTGTTCAAGGCCAAGGCGATGAATGCGTTTGGCGAAGACTACCAGGCCAGGAACTACGAACAGCTCAAGGATCGAGGATACGACCGGTACGCGATCGGACACGCCATGGGCACCTGTCTGCGGAATCATCTCATGATGATCGAGATGAAAGAGGGCAGGGGCCCCATTTTCATGGATACCCCCACAGCCATGGCCAGGCTGGCCGAGAACATGACGCCGATGGAGATCAGGCATCTTGAGGCCGAGGCCTGGGAGGATTTCCTGGATATGACCATTGGTCAGTGCGGCGTCTGGGCGGGCGAGAATATCGAGCCCGACAAGGAAATGTCGGAATTGATGCCGACCGAGCCCTATCTGCTGGGTTCGCATGCGGGATGCGCGGGACTCTGGGTTTCCGGCCCCGAAGATCTGCCCGGAACCCCGGATCACTATAACTGGGGCTATAACCGAATGACTACCGTGAACGGCCTGTTTACCGCCGGCGACGGCGTCGGAGCATCCGGCCACAAGTTCTCGTCGGGTTCCTTTACCGAGGGACGCATCGCCTCCAAGAGCATGGTGAAGTACTGCCTGGACAATCGCGATATCGTTCCCGAATTGCCGGTTTCCACGGAGGAAATCGTTGAGGAGATCTATCGTCCGGTTCGCACGTATCTCAAGCACAAGGACTACACGACGGCCATCGATGTGAATCCTCACTACATCACGCCCAAGATGCTGCAGTCCAGATTGCAGAAAATCATGGATGAATACGTCGCGGGAGTGGCGACCTGGTACCAGACCAACCAGAAAATGCTGGAGTTGGCCGAGCGCAAACTGATCATGCTCAAGGAAGATTCCCTGAAAATGCGCGCCAAGGATCTGCACGAGCTTCTGCGCGCATGGGAGAACTACCACCGCATTATCACGGCGGAAGCCCATATGCGGCATATCAAGTTCCGACAGGAAACCCGGTATCCCGGATATTATTACCGTGCGGACTTCCTCGACATCAACGATGATGAATGGAAGTGCTTCGTCAACTCCAGGTACGACCGCGAAACCGGGCAATGGGACATGAAGAAGGTCAAATGGTCTCCGCTGATCAAGGTCGGGGAAAACGAGCCGGCCGGCATGAGCAACATGGGGCCGGATCTGTAAACCGGAGCGACCGGCCGGCCCGACAGGAGGCGAAGGTAACGGTCCGCGGCCGCATCGATGGGCGGGCACGGGACCGTTTCCCGGAATTTTGAGGAAAACCGTTTCACCGGACGCTCTGCCCGGGAAACCGGGCTCGTGCGGTTTTCTCGAGCCCTCTCGCGGGCAGGCCGGTATCTGTTGCCATCAGGCCGTATCACGTATAATCGGAACGCATTGGAACTGACATCATGCGTTCGTCCAGTGTGCTGTCGGGTGAGCGGAACGGTTTCTGACGATCTCGATAGCGTGATCAAAACCCAGCAGATCGGTTGATGCGACTGAAAAAGCTTCTGGTTGCCGGCTTCAAGTCGTTTGTGGATCTTACGGATATTCGACTTCCGGGCCACCTCGTCGGCGTGGTCGGCCCCAATGGATGCGGCAAGTCCAATGTGATCGATGCGGTTCGCTGGGTCATGGGCGAGAGTTCGGCCAAGCTGTTGCGCGGAGACAGCATGTCGGATGTCATCTTCAACGGTTCGACCTCCCGCAAGCCGGTCGGCAAGGCATCGGTCGAACTGATATTCGACAACAGTGATGGCAAGGCGCCGGGGAATTATGCGCGTTTTTCCGAAATTTCGGTCAAGCGGGTCTTGACCCGGGACGGTGTTTCCGATTACCTGATCAACAATATCAAGACCCGGCGCAAGGATGTACTAGATCTGTTCAGGGGAACAGGATTGGGGCCCCGTTCATATTCGATTATTGAGCAGGGCATGGTCAGTCGGATCGTCGAGGCCAAGCCGGAGGAAATTCGGGGCTTTATCGAAGATGCGGCCGGCATATCCCGATACAAGGAAAGACGCAGGGAAACCGAAAACCGGATTGAGCACACGCGTTCCAATCTCGAGAGGGTCGACGACATTCGCCAGGAAATAGCGAGGCAGCTGGGTCGGCTGAAGCGTCAGTCAAATCAGGCCAGGCGGTTCAAGGATCTCAAGAACGAGGAACGAATCCTGGCCGGCCAGTACCATGTGCTGCAGTTGAGGC
>VYGS01000086.1:5857-16061 GCA_009841725.1 Gammaproteobacteria bacterium | reverse complement strand
AGCCAGGGCATGAACGAGGCGTTTTCCACCGGATCCCAGAACCACCAGCCGCCCCATCCGAGCTCATAGTATGCCCACCAGGATCCGAGGGCAATCCCGATGGTCAGAAACATCCAGGCGAAGTTCGCCCAGGGGCGGGTCCAGCGGGCCCATGCCGAATCGAACCTGCCTCCCAGAAGGGCTGCGATCGAGAATGCAAACGGTACGGAGAATCCGACATAGCCGAGATACAGCATCGGAGGATGCACCGCAAGCCCGAAATCCTGGAGCAGGGGATTGAGATCCCGGCCTTCCGCCGGTGCCGGAAACAGGCGCAGAAAGGGATTCGAGGTCAGGAGGGTGAACAGCAGAAAGCCGATTCCGATCAGACCCATGACCGCAATGACCCGGCTCGAGAGGGAGGCGGGCAGGGATCTCGAAAAAAACGCAACGGCCGCGGTCCAGCCGGACAGTATCAGAATCCAGAGCAGAAGCGATCCTTCATGACCGCCCCACACCCCCGAGATCTTGTAGATCAACGGAAGATGGGTGTTGGAATGGGTTGCGACGTACTTGACGGAAAAGTCGTTGTCGAGAAAAGCCCATGTCAGGCAAAGATAGGAAAACGCGATGAGCACGAACTGCGCGACCGCCGCGGGCCGGGCAAAAGCGATCCATGTGACGACTCCCCGATAGGCTCCGGTCAGGGGAAGGATCGCCATCAGAATACCCAGGGCCAGGGCCAGGATCAGTGAAAAATGTCCGAGCTCGGGGATCATTGGCCGTAGGATGTCCCGGTGTTCCGGTTGTTGTGCGCCGCCTTGATCGCTTCGCTTATTTCCGGCGGCATGTAGGTTTCATCATGTTTGGCAAGCACCTGATCGGCAACGAAGGTGCCGCTTCGCAATTTTCCGGTCGCCACGATGCCCTGTGCTTCGCGGAACAGGTCGGGCAGGATGCCGACATAGGCGACCGTGACGACCTTGGCGGTGTCTGTCAGGTCGAAGCTGACTTCAAGGCTTTCGGGATCGCGGTTGACCGATCCCTTGACAACCATCCCGCCTATCCGGAATGTCGAGCCGGGCGGCACTTCGCCCGCGTGCACCTGGCTTGGACTGTAGAACAGGTCGATGTTTTCATTCAGGGAAAGCAGCACGAGGCCGATCGATACCGAAATCCCGGTTACGATCATCGTGACGAGGATGAGTCTTTTCTTTCGCCGTGCTTGCATGGATTCGGGGGATCGTCTATCGGTCTTCCGGCTGTTGCCGGGAGAGATCCCGGATGAGTCGCCTGCGTCGATGGATGGGTGCCACGAAGACATACGTCAGAACAGCGAAAACGATGGCATAGCTGGTCCAGATGAAAAATCCGTGCCCGCCCATGCTCAGGAACTCAGCCATTGACGACCTCCCTGACCCACTGGGTCCGCCGTTCGCTGTCCAGCAATTCGCATTGAATGCGGCTGAACAGGGCGGCGATGAAATAGAAATTCATGGCGACAGCCGAGATCAGAAGCGGGACGAGCATCCGGTTGTCGATGCTGGGTCCGTCCATGCGGAGCACCGTCGATCCCTGATGCAGCGTATTCCACCATTCGACCGAATAATGGATGATCGGGATATTGACCAGCCCGACAAGGCTCAGTACGGCAGCGGCCTGCGAAGCGGTGCGCCGGTCCGGAATGGCGCTCTCCAGAGCCATGTATCCCAGGTAGAGGAACAGAAGCACCAGTTCGGATGTCAGCCGAGCATCCCAGATCCAGTAAGTGCCCCAAGTCGGCTTGCCCCAGAGGGAACCGGTTACCAGGGCGCAGAAAGTGAAGGCCGCGCCGATGGGCGCGCAGGATCTGGCCAGGCAAAAGGACAACTTGAGCCGCCAGATCAGACCGGTTCCGGCCGCCACGGCCATGACCACGTATGTGAACAGCGACATCCAGGCGGTTGGCACGTGGATGTAGATGATGCGATAGCTATTTCCCATCTGGTAGTCGGGCGGGGCGACAAACAGGCCGAGATAGATGCTGACTGCGAACAGGGCGAGGGCGGCCCACCCTGCGCGAGGGCCCCAGCGCGAGGCGAAGCGGTAGAAATAGGCAGGCGAACCGAAACGATGAAACCACGCCCAGGGCGAGCGCGCACGCTTTTCGGATGCGATATCGTGAGATGGCATGGAAGCTCGAAATCTCGTGATCAACCCGATATTCTAACCGATTGCGAATTGCTCAGTTCAGATGGATTCGAAGTGCTGCCGCGGTGGCCAATGGAGCCAGGGTGATGCTCAATATCAGCATGGCGCCGAGCAAATAGGCCTGGGCAGTCCATCCGAGACCGGCGAGATCGGCGCTGATGCAGCCCGATCCGAAAATCAGGACCGGGATATATAGGGGCATGATGATCAGGGTCAGCAGTACGCCGCTGTAGCGCAGCCCGACCGTCAGAGCGGCACCGATCGATCCCACCATGCTGAGGACGGGTGTTCCCAAAAAAAGACTGACGATGAGCGCATCAGCCGCGTGCCAGGGAAGATGCAGCATCATTGCGATAATCAAGCTGATTGCGATCAAAGGCAGTCCCGAGATCAGCCAGTGGGACAGGATCCGGGCCACTGCCACGGTGTAGAGCGATTCGGAGGTGATCAGTATCTGGTCCATGGTTCCGTCTGTGAAATCCTCCTTGAAAAGGGTATCCAGAGCCAGAAGGGTTGCGAGCAGGGCCGATATCCAGATAATTCCGGGTGCCATCGTCCGCAGAAGTTCCGGACCCGGGGTGACTGCAAGGGGGAAAAGCGAGGTGACGATGACAAAGAAACCGATCGGCTGGACCGCGGCCGAGGGATTTCTACAGACGCTTTTCAGATCGCGCTTGATGATCGTGATCAGCATTCGGATGCCGCTCCCTGGAAATCCGCCAGATTGATCTCGCTCCCGCGTTCCGGGCCGAAATCGAGCGGTTGATGGCTGCTGTAGACGACAAGTCCCCCGTTGCCGAGATGACGCCTTGCGAAATCCTGGAGGATGTCGACGCCTTCGCCGTCAAGCGAGGTGGCGGGCTCGTCGAGAAGCCACAGGTCATTGTCCTTCAGGCAAAGCCGGGCAAGCGCGACACGTTGCCTCTGGCCGGCCGACAGCCGGGCGCAGGGCAGGCTCGCGCAATGGGCCGCACCGAACGTCTCAAGGCACTGCATGGGCGATTTCCCCGAGTTCCTGCCGCCGATGCGGGAATAGAATTCGAGATTTTCATGCGCGGTCATTTCCCCTCGAAGCCCGGGGGTATGGCCGATATAACCGATTTTCGGGCCGGTGGCGGGATCACGTCGGGCCATCTCCTGAAGTTCCCAGACGACACGGCCTGCGACGGGTCGGTGAATGCCCGCGATGGCCCGCAGCAAGGTGGTCTTGCCCGAGCCGTTCGGACCGGATATCCGCACGATCTCTCCCTGAGTGATGGAGAATGACAGATCCGAGAACAACGGAATCTCGGAGCGCTCGCACGACAGCTCCTCCACCTGGAGAAGGGGGCGGCCCGTCAAGGTGCGGACGGTCTCATGGTTATCGGGTTCGACGATGGTGGTCATGTGGACGGGGACAGCAGATTCATGACGAGGCGGACCATCTGGCCCACTGGTGAAAGTGCACGGCCTGCTTCGAATTGACCCGGTAGCCGATGGAAATGATTGCGTCCAGATTGTAGTGCTTGATCTTGCTCCGGATCGATCTCTTGCTTTCGGATCGAACTACCAAGAAATCCTTGGTAGTTGCCTCGGATTCCAGTTCCTTGCTGAAGAAAACATTACGCAGATGCATCTGGATATTCCTCGATGTGGTCTGAAACACCTCCGCCATCTGGAGTTGCGTCAGCCGGACCGTTTCCTCTTCGAAACGCACGTCCACATGCGCCTCGCCGCTCCCGGATTCGTAGACGATGACTTCGCCGCCGGGTGTTACCGGCAGTTTCTTGGCAGTCATGGTTGTCTTTCCCGACCAGCTGTACCGAAACGGAATCGATTCTCGGCCAATCTCCGCCTATTCGCCGTCCGGCCACATATCGGATTTTCCCGCAATATACGGGGCATTCGGATATGGAATTGCGTTTCGTGCAACGATTGCATGAAAATATCTGACTTGCTGCGGTTTCTCTCTCTTGCGATTTCCCGGTCTTTCTGCAAGTGAATCTGTGCAAATTTTACACAGGCTGCCTTATGATGAGGTTCTTCATCCCGGAAAATATTGCGGATATGTCGAAAGGCTACCGGCTTGACGTCTGACTGTTTGGAGCATCCCTTCAACTGCCCCCAGCGGACTTCCGGGAGTACCCAGAAGATGTTTTCTGTGAAGTATTCGCCCCGGTCCTCGGTCGTATCCGACCCCCATTGTTCGAGAACAGTGCCATGCTGTTCATCGAATGCATCGGAAATGTATTTCAGAAAGATTAGATCGAGCACCACATGCCTGCATTCGGCAGCGCCCATGGAGCCTCGAAGGGTATCGGTCATTGCCCACAACTCGGCTTCATGGCTCATAGTGGCCTCACCCTCATGGTGACTTTCTTTGTGATTTTTGCTCTTCCTAGCTTTCTGTCTCATGGAGATATCTCTGCTTAAGGCTTCTTTCATTCTGATCATGCCTTTATGTCGGAGCGCGGGTCTTGTATGCTGTGAAATACTATCTCTGGTGCAGCAACACAGTTGTAAAGTCATTAAGTCCTCAGGGGTTCCGTACTCACACGGCCAATTGCACAGGTTTCGCTTTTCGTCGTGGTTTACGGCCCACGTTTCGCGAATGGAAGTTTTTTGCCCCTGCTTGATTTCCTTATGTTCCAGAACAATATCGATAAAATCATCATGGTACCGACGCATTTTATCGAATGAGCCGCTTCCAAAATTCTAGCGAAAGGCGGTAATGGTGCATAGCATAGCAGGAATAGGATGAGCAGGAGAGGCATCCGAGCAGTGGTCCGGTGTTGATGGAAGGGTTGTTGAAAAAGAGGGATTTGACGACATGATGATTTGGCTTGCACGGCAGATCAGAAGTATGCTTTGGATATGCCAACTAATTGGATTAATAGAATATTTAGACCGGTGATCAATACATCGTCTGTGCAGTTGCAGTTTTTTCCTGTGTGGCTGTTGCTCGACCCCAGGCAGGTGGGCAAGAATTCGCGCTTGCACAGATGCGATGTTGGACATGATTATGTCGATCTTGCGATTTGTGAGCGTGCGACCTGAATTTGGGCTTGACGATTCAAGAACTGCCGTAACGACTCCAACATTCCGCTTTCCAACTCAACGGGAGCGCTGTATCACAAGACAATCATTTACACGACGTTATACTTCTTGGCTGAACATCGATATTGTCCCGCATCAATCCATGCATCTGCTTTCAAGTCCGGCAACTGACTCATGATCATTCACGTCGACATGGATGCCTTTTACGCTTCGGTCGAGGAGAGAGAAAACCCTGACATCCGGGGCAAGCCGCTGATTGTTGGCGGCCGGCCGGAAGGGCGGGGTGTGGTGTCCGCTGCCAATTACCCGGCCAGGAAGTTCGGAATTCACAGCGCCATGCCGACCGCATCGGCCGTGAGAAAGTGCCCCGAGGTGATCATCCTTCCTCCGAGGCACGATTTTTATCTGGAGATTTCAGGTCAGATCCGGGACATATTCTACCGCTACACGCCGGTTATCGAGCCTCTGTCGCTGGACGAGGCATTTCTGGACTGCAGCGGCAGCGAAAGGCTGTATGGCGATTCCGAGACGATCGGGTGCCGGATCAAGTCCGACATCCGCAGCGAACTGGAGTTGATTGCGTCCGTCGGCGTTGCCCCGAACAAGTTTCTCGCCAAGCTTGCGAGCGATCATGGCAAGCCGGACGGATTCGTCGTGATTCGGAGGGATGGCGTTCAAGCCTTTCTGGATCCGCAGCCGATTGATCGGCTGTGGGGGATCGGCAAGGTCAGCACGGCCCGGTTCAGGTCGAGCGGTATTCGTACTATAGAAGATTTGAGAAACGCGGACCCGAACCGAGTGGAAAACCTGTTCGGCCAGGACAGCGGAAGAATCCGGGATCTTGCCCGCGGTATTGACAAGAGGAAAGTCACGCCGGACAGCGATGTCAAGTCGATCTCCCAGGAAACCACCTTTGCCCGGGACGTCACCGACTACAGCGTGATCGAGTCGACCGCCATGTATCTTACCGAAAGCGTATGTTATCGGCTTCGAAACGCGGAACTCGAAGGCCGGACCGTGGTGGTGAAAATCCGTTTCGCCGACTTTCAGACGATCACCCGCTCCCATACGCTTGAAGGAGCCACCAACCGGACGGCGGTTGTCTGGAACGTTGTCCGCTCGCTGGTTGCCGGCGAGTTGCAGAGCCGGCCTTTCCGGGTGCGATTGCTGGGTGTGGGGACTTCCGGGTTTGCGGACGGGCCGGATCTTCAGGCCTCGCTGTTCGACATGATCGAACCGGATCCGCACAGGGAGGATCCGGCCGAATCGGTCGATCATCTGACCGATCAGATTCGCAAGCGGTTCGGCCGGCGCATGATCCAGCGTGGCCGATCGATCGGCTCCGGGAAGGACTGATTAGGCGAGCAGGGCACCACCGTCCACGTCCACTGTGGTGCCGGTCACGAAGTCGTTTTCAAGCACGAACAGGATGGCCTTGGCCACTTCCCGCGGTGTTCCAGCCCGGGGAATGAGATGGTTTTTCGTGGTGTCGGCCAGGAATTTTTCCCGTTCCGTCCCCTGTTGTGTGAACATGGGCGTGTCGATCAGTCCCGGCGACACGGCGTTGATCCGGACCGGGGCCAACTCGTGGGCCATGCCCCGGACAAACCCCTCGACGGCATTGCCCACCGTCGAGATCGCGATGTATCCGGGCTTGTATCGCCTTGCCGGATAACCGCTGACCAGCGCGACGGCTCCGTCCGCCTTGACGTAGCCGGCGCCGAGGCGAATCGAGTTCGTATACCCCCAAAGCTTGGCGAACGACCCCTGAAAGCCGTCCAGGTCCATGTCCATGAAGGGGCCGACGGCCCGTTTTCCCCCTGTTGCGGCATTGACGAGATAGTCGATTTCTCCATGCCGCTCAAAAAACGCACGGAGGCCTTCGCGGTCGAGCACGTCGACCTGGTCGACCCTGATCCCGGGGATTTCTTGCGCAAGAATCCCTCGACGGCTGCCGACGACGACCTCGGCGCCTCGCTCTGCCAGCAATCGCGCAGTTTCAAGCCCGATACCCGAGCTGCCGCCGAGCACGATCGATTTTTTTCCCTTTGAGTTACTCATGATTCTTGATTCGGTGGATTGAGATGATTGGAAAGACGGCAACCGGTCAGACCGTGGTCGTTGCCGCCACTATTGTATTTTAAAGCGTTGTCGGCCCGTTTCATAAACCGATTCGGGATATAATCAATACCCGTATGAATTTAAGAAATCAAATAAATTCATTGAGTTAAGACTCTACGATTCATTCGTCCTTCAGCAAATGATGCCTGTGCAGCGAACAACAGAGCATGGCCTTGAAAAACAAATTGAACATCACGAATCAGGTTGAACTGGCCAGGGTGGAGGAAAAGATCAGCAAGCAGAAGGCCAAGTAGCTTTTTGATTCCGGTGATATTGCCAGAGTGGAAATCGGTACTTTTGCCGGGCTTGCTTTCATCCATGCCTACTTGTTTGAAGACATTTATGCTCTTGCAGGCAAAATGCGCGACGTCAACATCGCCAAAGGCAATTTCCGTTTTGCACCGCTGGCGTATTTGCAGGTTTCACTGGAACATATCGATCGCATGCCACAAGGCAGCTTCGATCAGATTATCGAAAAATATGTGGAGATGAATATCGCCCACCCCTTCCGCGAGGGAATGGTCGTGCCACCCGCATCTGGCTGGATCTGATTCTGAAAAGCGAACTCAAGCAGGTCATCGATTGGATTCTCGTGGGCAAGGAGGAATACCTTTCCGCTATGCAGCGCAGCGTGGTGAAGGATTTGGAAATCAAGGCTCTGCTGAAAGATGCCCTGACAGACCGGATTGATGACCGTACTCTGTTTATACGAGGCATTGATGTCAGCTATTACTATGAAGGCTATAGCGAATTCAAAACCGAGGAGCTGTAAGCAATGAGCAGACCGGCCATCATTTCTCGCCTTCGATTTCGTATTCTCCGCTGAGCGACAGGTTGTCGATGAGGCGGATTCCGCCTATGCGGATGGCCGCCAGCCCTCTGGCCGATTCCGGTTCTTCGTCGTTCGAATTCCAGTCATCCGGGTTGCGGACGGCCGCGTATTCGATGGCTATTTCGGGATGTTCCAGATGCTTGCGCATGATGTCGGAAAGCCGGTTTCGGTTGCGGACGCCGGACCGCCAGGCAGTCCGGGTCTGACTCAGGGCACGGTACATGATGGTGGCGGTTTCTCGTTGTGCCGCCGACAGGGAGCGGTTTCGGGAGGAGAGGGCAAGACCTCCTGCGTCCCGCACGGTCGGGCAGGGGATGATGTCGATCAGGATGCCCGCCTGTTCCAATCGTCCGCAAAGATGTCGAACAACCAGGGTTTGCTGGAAATCCTTCTCTCCGAAATACGCCCTGCAGCTTCCCACTGTCCGAAAGAGGCGATCGACGATCGTGGCCACACCTTCCAGATGCCCCGGGCGATGCGCGCCCTCGAGATCCGAAGCGCAGGGCCCCGGGTCGATTCGTCCGATCAGTTCCGGATCGTCCGCTTCCGGAAAGAAATCTCCCAGCGTCCCGGTAAACGTCATGTGACATCCTCGGCTTTCGAGCATTTCCAGATCGCTCTGGAGGGTCTCCGGGTAAGATTCCAGATCGCGCGGATCGTTGAACTGCAGGGGGTTGACAAAAATGCTGGCGCAGGTCCTATCGGTTTCCATGACTGATCGCTCCAGCAGGGACAGGTGACCTTCGTGCAGGGCTCCCATGGTGGGAACATAGCCGATGCGCCAGCGCTCCTGGCGACGGGATGCGCACCATGTGCGGGCGTCGCGGGGATTGGACAGAACCTTCATCACCGGCACCGCCTCGCATCGGCCAGAAGGGCGATCAGCTCGGATGCATGATCGATGACCCGGTCCGCACCCCACGAATCGGGAGGGTTGTCCGGCGGATGATATCCGTACCGTACCGCGACCGTCGCCATGCCGGCGCACCGGCCGGCGATCACGTCCCGCTCGTCGTCGCCGACGTACACGGCTTCAGACGGGTTGGTACGCAGTGCCCGGCATGCGTGAAGCAGGGGTGCGGGATCGGGCTTCTTGGTCGTCAGGGTGTCGCCGCCCACAATGCATCGGGGAGAGGGATCGAATTCCAGTGTATCGAGAAGCAGGCGGGAGAGTCGCTCGGGCTTGTTGGTCACGATGCCCCACTCGATATTATTGCGGCTCAGGTACTCGAGCGACTCCCGGATTCCAGGAAACGGAACGGTCAGCGATGCGATATCGTCGCCATAGAGGCGGATCATCTCCTGCCAGAGGGATTTTGCCTTCGGATTGTCCGGCTCATATCCGAATGCCATGCAGATCATCTTCATGGCGCCCTGCGAGACGTAGGGGCGAAGCGCGCGATGGGGGGTTGGAGGCTTGCCGCAGGATTTCTCGATCCGATTCAGGGCATTGCAGAGATCGCCGTGCGTATCAAGCAATGTTCCGTCGAGATCAAACAGAACGGCGTTGATGCACGGCAATGGAGAGCCGGTCATGAGGTGGATTCGGACCGGACCGCCTGCGCGATATAGTTGACGTCAACGGCCTTTTCGATGGAATAGGTGTCGAATATCGGGTTATATGATATTCCTTTTATATCAACAAGATGAATATATGATGTTTCACACCACTTTAAAAGTTCGTACGGGCGTATGAACTTGCCATAGTCGTGGGTGCCCTTCGGCAGGAGCCTCAGGATATACTCGGCGCCGACGATCGCATGGAGAAACGACTTGAGATTTCGGTTGAAAGTCGAAAAATAGGCCGTGCCCTCCGGGGCCAGCATTGCGGCACAGCTTTTCACCATCCTGCCCGGTTCCGGCACATGCTCGAGCGCCTCCATGCAGGTCACGATGTCCCATTGTTCGGGAGATGACCGGGCCAGCTTTTCCACGGCAACGCATCGATAGTCGATCGCGAGACCCTGGTCGGCGGCGTGAGTCCGCGCCACATCCAGAATGTCGTCCGAAATGTCGATGCCGGTGACCTGTGCACCCGCTGCCGCC
>VYGS01000086.1:0-5847 GCA_009841725.1 Gammaproteobacteria bacterium | reverse complement strand
ATTCGAGGCGAAGGGGATTGATCCGGTTCAGTGGCTTGAACTCGCCTTCGGGGTCCCACCATCGTGTCAGCGGAACCTCGAACTTGGAGAGTTCGCTCTTGTCCACGTTTTCTTCGACGTGGCGGGTCTTGTCCGGGCTATCGGCCATGGCTGGCAATCTTGTTACACCACTTTTGGGCGACTGAAACCGCCCTGTTCTCATCAATGGTCACAAGGCGGCCGTTTTCAAGCAGTCTCCGACCTGCGACCCACACATCCGAGACCTGATCACGGGAAGCGCTGTAGACGATCTGGCTGACCGGATTGTAGCAGGGCTGGGTGGCCGGCGATGAAAGATCGATTGCAACCAGGTCGGCCATCTTGCCCGTCTCGATCGAGCCGATGTCTTGCTCAAGGCCCAATGCCCTGGCCCCATTCAACGTTGCGGAGCGAAGGGTGGTGTAGGCGTCCAGGGCTTCTGCCGAGCCGCTCGCGATTTTGGCAAACAGGGAAGCGGTTCGCATTTCCCCGATCATGTCCAGATCGTTGTTGCTCGCCGCACCGTCGGTTCCCAGGGCGACATTGACGCCCTGCCTGACCAGTTCGGCGGCCGGACAGACTCCCGATGACAGCTTGAGATTCGATTCGGGGCAGTGCAGGACGTTGGCCCGGCATTCGTGCAGGAGCCCGATTTCATGATGATGCAACTGGGTCATGTGAACCGCCATCATGCGTTCGTTCATCAGGCCGAGTCGCCGCAACCTTTCAATCGGACGTATTCCGAATTCGGATACGGACCGTTCAACTTCTTCGACCGTCTCGTGCAAATGGATGTGAACCCGGCAATCGAGGTCGTGAGACAGCCCGGCGATTCGTGACAGGGTGGAATTCGAAACCGTGTAGGGCGCGTGCGGTGCAAAGCATGCGGTCACGAGCGAGGAGTCGCCGAGCGATTCCCGGAGTTCGAGACCCTTGCTGATGTACTCGTCCGCATCCTTTGCCCAGACGGTCGGAAATTCGATCACGATCATGCCTACGCAAGCCCTGATGCCGCATGCTTCGGCCCGTCTTGCGACCATGTCGGGAAAGAAGTACATGTCATTGAAGCAGGTGGTCCCGCCCCGGATCATTTCCGCGCAGGCAAGATCGCTGCCGGCTTCGATGAACGCCTGATCCACCCAGCGGGATTCGGCGGGCCAGATGTGGTCATTGAGCCATATCTGCATGGGGAGATCGTCGGCCAGACCGCGAAACAACGTCATGGGTGCATGGGTGTGAGCGTTGACCAGCCCGGGAATGATCGCATGGTCATCCAGGCGAACGGTTGAATCCGCGCGATACCTGGACAGGAGTTCCGATGCGGAATCGACGGCAACGACCCGGCCCGCGTCAACCGCTATGCCGAAATCGTGATGGATCGAATCGGCCTGGTCAACCGGGGCGATCCATTTCGGGATGATGATCTGCTCGACGGATTTCACGGGACAAACTGAAACTCAACGGTCGTCAGCAGGAACCGCTGTACCGGAGCGGGTCGGCGATCCGGGGTATCTGCCCGTGACTGGACATCGGCGGCTCAAGCGTCAATAAGCCCCTTCAGGCTGTTGAGAACGCCATCCGGGGACTCGAACATGATGTTGTGGCCGCATCCGGGGAGGAGTTCTATGCTTGCGTTCTCGTTTCGTTGCGCTTCCTTCATGGCAATGCGTGCGGGAGACATTTTATCGAGCTTCCCGCTCACGAACAAGATCGGGCAGGTGATCCGCTCGAACGCCTCCTTTCCTCCCGCATAGTTGTGACAGGCCTGGAGGTTGCAGTAAATCGATCCTTCGGGACTGTTCTCCATCATGCTCATCTGCATGCCTGCCGACCAGAAGCCGGGCACCGGCTCGCCCCCGGTCTTGGACGCATGGCTCCACTGGGTCATCATCGAGTAGGCCTTGCTGGGATTGTCCCGTGCCGCGTCCATCAGCACGGGTGCGACCGACATGGGATAGCAGAATCCGATCAGGGACAGGGTTTTCAGGGTGGAGACTCCTTGATCCAGATTTGCGGCCGCCTCAAGCGCGACCAGCGATCCCATGCTGTGCCCGACGAGGTGGACGTCGCGGGCTGACGTGGCGGCGAGTATGCCGATGAGCCATTCGGCCATGTCCTCGACACGCGAAAGCAGTGCCCCCTGGCTGAGCCGGTGTCCCGGAAGATCCAGGGCCAGGACATTGAAACCGTGGTACGAGAAGTACCGGCTTTGATGGGACCACACGGTATGGTCCATGGACGCGCCGTGCACGAACACGACGGTTTCCAGATCCGGATCCGGAGCGTGGGTTCCGGTATAGGCGTAATATCTTGTTCCGTCCAGGGTGATGTACATCTGCCCAATCTCCTTTTGTTATCCAGTGGCTTTTTTCGCCAGGTGCAGTCCCTTGGAGAGATCGTCGATCAGATCGTCCGGATCCTCGAGTCCGACCGACATCCTGATGGTTCCCTCGGTGATTCCGGCTTTCAGCAGATCGTCGGCACTCATGCGATGATGCGTTGTACTGGCCGGATGGATGATCAGCGACTTGGCATCCCCGACGTTGGCCAGATGGGAGAACACGTCGAGCCCCTCGGTCAGGGCCCGGCCGGCTTCGCGGCCGCCCTTGAGCGAGAAGCTGAATATCGAACCGGCTCCGCGCGGAAGCAGGGTCTTCGCCAGCTCGTAGTCAGGGTGTTCCGGCAACTCCGGATAACTGATCCCCTCGACCTGTTCGGACGATTGCAGGAATTCGATGATTTTGCGGGTGTTTTCGACATGCCGCTGCATGCGAAGGGAGAGGGTTTCGATGCCCTGCAGGATATAGAAGGCGACTGTCGGGGCCATGCAGGCGCCGAAATCCCGCATTCCTTCACGGCGTGCTCTCAGCAAGAATGCCCCTTGGCTCATTTCTTCATCGAACGTCATGTTGTGAAACCCCGCGTACGGCTCCGACAGGGTATCGAACTTGCCGCTGCCTTCCCAATCGAACCGTCCGTGATCGACGACGAGACCACCTATGACCGTGCCGTGTCCGCAGAGAAACTTGGTTGCCGAATGCATGATCAGGCTGGCACCGTACTCGAACGGCTTCATCAGGTAGGGGGTCGTGAAAGTGGAGTCGATCAGAAGCGGGATTCGGTGTTCCCGGGCAATTTCCGCGACAGCGGGGATGTCCATGATGTCATTGCCCGGGTTGCCGATCGTTTCCCCGAATATCAGGCGGGTATTGGGCCGGATCGCCTGACGGATGCCGTCGACATCCCGGGGCGAAACGAAAGTCGTGTCGATCCCGAAACGGGGAAGGGTATATTGGAGGAGATTGTGCGAGCCCCCGTAGATCGCGCTTGATGAAACGATGTGCGAGCCCGCTCCCATAATCGTGGCAATGGCCAGATGCAGGGCCGCCTGGCCGCTTGCGGTGGCAATGCTTCCCACCCCGTCTTCGAGCGCGGCAACGCGCTCCTCGAGAACGGCCGTGGTCGGATTCGAAAGGCGGGAGTAGGCGTGCCCCGGTCTTTCCATATTGAACAGGGACGCGGCGTGATCGCTGTCCCTGAACACGTAGCTCGTGGTCTGATAGATCGGTACCGCCCGCGCGCCGTGGACCGGATCGGGCCGTTGTCCGGCATGCAGGGAAAGCGTATCGAATCGGGTTCGGGTCGGCCGTGGCATTGGATGAGAATCGGGATGGGTTGTGCGGATTATACTGGATGGCGGCAGATTCGCCCCGGAAAAGAGGATTCCGACGATGTACGCAACCCGGGTCAGAATCAGGGTAGCCGAGCCCCCAGAGCCTTGCGGCGGGGCCGCACACCCAGCATCATCCCAACCACTGACCCATCAGGCGGGCACACTTGACAGGATATTCACTTATGCTCCGCTTCCGTTTGCAAGCATCCGGCACATTTCCGACAAGCTGACAGCATCAACTCCTTCAGATATCGGGTACCGTTCCTCTCCCGCATACACAACAAAGCCTTTTTGAGGCTGAATGTCTTCACAAGCCTGATAAAACCCTTTCTTCGGCTTGGCTGACAGTGCGCGTTTAATCTCTATGGCCCAGATTTCAGACTTGCCCGGAAATTCCAGAACCAGGTCAATTTCTGCACCTCCCGCGGTTCGGTAGAAATTCGATTGTGTTCTTGGAGGGAGATCAGAAAGCAGGTTTTCTATTGCAAATCCTTCCCAGCTCCCTCCGACAACAGGATGCCCGCACAAGCGATTGAAGTCTCCGATGCCCAGCAGAGCGTGGAGTAGCCCGCTATCGCGGACATAGATCTTTGGTGATTTCACCAATCGTTTCCCAACATTTGCATGATACGGCCGGAGCTTTCTCACCAGCAAAAGATCAACCAGCAGGTCGATATACTTCGCAACTGTCGGTGCGGACAACGACAGCGACGATGCAAGACTGGATGCATTCAGGAGCGATCCCTGCGCATGAGACAGCATCATCCACAAGGATTCCAGCGTCGTTGCCGGAATGCGCGATCCAAATTGGGACACATCCCTTTCAAGATACGTCCTGATGAAATTTTTTCTGAGATTGAAGCTGTCCCCATCGTTCTTTGCCAGGTAGCTGTCTGGAAATCCTCCCCTTATCCAAAGCCGGTTCATCGCATTGTCTGCCGTGCCGACTTCCGTAATGTCCAGCGGATGCATATCGACATACTCGATCCGGCCGGCCAGTGTCTCTCCGGATTGCCTCAGCAAGTCGATAGAGGCCGAGCCCAGAACGAGAAAACGTCCTGCCCGTTTGCCCTTGCGGCGTCCTTGATCAATGATTCCCCGTAAAGTCTGGAAGAGTTCGGGAGTACGGTGAATCTCATCGAGAACCACCAGCCTGTCTTCGAATTGTTCCAGGAACAGTTTGGGATCGGACAGCTTTTCACGATCATCGCGGTCCTCCAAATCGAGATACAGCGCATCCCGCTCTTCACAAATCTCGCAAGCAAGGGTTGTCTTGCCGACCTGGCGTGGCCCAATGAGAGCCACCGCTGCCTGGCGGTCCAAAGCTTCTCTTATCCGTTGCTTGATTCTTCTTTGTATCATCCATGCATTTTAAAAAATATATTTTTGATTTGCAATGAAAGAATCACGGTTAAAGGATCACATATGCGCTACAAGGTCTTTCATTTTGGATACCTCTGCGCTACTTCGAAATGCAACACGGGTTGTATGGCGTCAGGCCTGTTCGTGTGATCCTGTTCGGCGAATGGATCGGGCAGGGCACGCCCGAATTGATGATAGGCCAGAGGGAGCGAGTTATGATGATCAGTCTTTGAATGGTCAGGTTCGGGCCGAAAAATCTCGACATCGACTTTCGAATGATCCTGCGTTCAGACATGACGCAGTTGATTTTCCGACGTGCTATATTTGCGCGACCGCGAGTTTCCGTCGGGAGATTGAAGGGAATGTCCGGGCGACAGCTCCTCATGGGGCCGCGGATTGATGCCCGGCAGGCATGCGGCCGCCCTGTCCGATTGCCTGTCGCGACGACAGCCCGAATCAGACACGAGGAATGCTCATGCCCTTGCACTTCGAACCTTCAGAACTGTCCGCGCGCCGCGCCGCGGTCATCAAGCATCTTGAAAGGAAGGGCCTTGACGGGTTGCTGATGTTCAAGCAGGAGAGCATGTACTACCTGACCGGGTACGACACGTTCGGATACTGCTTCTTCCAGTGCCTTTATCTGGGCGCTGACGGCCGGTACTTTCTTCTCACCCGGGCGCCGGATCTGCGCCAGGCCATGCACACCTCCGACATCGAGGATATCCGGATCTGGGTCGATGGGGAATACGCAAATCCTTCCGTCGATCTCAGGAACGCACTGTCCGAATACGGAG
>VYGS01000099.1 GCA_009841725.1 Gammaproteobacteria bacterium | reverse complement strand
ACGATCTTCATCGAGCTGCCGAAATCCTTGCGGGCGGCCGCTTCCGTATAGGTGCCCGGAGGCCCCAGGATCGAAACGGACAGCTCGGATTCGGAACTTCTCGTGATTGACATGATTTCCCGAAAGAGCGACTCGATCGCCGTATCCGGCATCGGGCCGTCCCGGTTCAACTCCTGCAGGCGGCGCAGCAACTGCGCCTCCCGTTCCGGGTGATAGTATTGCGGCTCGTTCTTCAGATTCTTGATCTCGGCAATTTGCGCCGCCACGCCGAGCCGGCGGTTCATCAGCTCCAGGATTCCCCGGTCAATGCCGTCAATCTGCTCCCTGAGGGTCGAGATCGTCTTTTTCGGCTCGTTCGCCATCAGTCACCGACCTCGTTCGCCATCTCCGGGTCGGCCTCCGCGGCACCGTCCCCGGCGCCTTCCGCCTCCTCTTCGGGCTCGACGATCTTGCTCAGACTCGCCAGGGCTTCACCGTCGTTCAGCGAAATCAGCCTGACTCCCTGCGTGTTCCGCCCGATGACGGAAACATCCCCGACCGGGGTACGTATCAGAATGCCGCCATCGGTGATCAGCATGACCCCGTCGGCGTTCTCGACGACATGCGCCCCGATCACCTTGCCGTTGCGCTCCGATGTCTTGATCGCGATGACCCCTTTTCCTCCCCGGCTCTTGCGCGGATAGCCTCCGATCGACGTCCTGTTGCCGTATCCGTTTTCGGTGCAGATGAGGATCGTGGAGTCGTCCTCGTCAATCTCGTCGCCTGCGTCCTCCGCGGGCGGCAGGATCATGAGCGAGATGACTCGGCCGCCCTCGTCGAGCCGGATTCCCCGAACGCCCAGTGCAGTCCGGCCCATGACGCGAACCTGGCCTTCCGGAAATCGCACCGCCCTGCCCGCATCGCTGATCAGCATCACGTCCCGGGTCCCATCCGTCACCGCCACGGCAATCAGATAGTCGTCTTGCGGAAGCTTCACGGCAATCAGCCCGGTACTGCGGGGCCTCGAGAACGCGCTCATCCGGCATCGCTTGATCTGTCCCCGTGACGTCACCATGACCAGGGTGCTGTGTTCGTCGTATTCCCTGATGGGCAGGATTGCGGTGATCTGCTCGTCGGCCTCCAGGGGCAGGAGGTTGACGAGGGGCCGGCCGCGAGCCTGTCGCCCCGCCTGTGGCAGCTGGAAGGTCCTCAGCCAGTACACCTTGCCGACGCTCGAGAAGCACAGGATGGTGTCGTGAGAGTTCGCGACAAACATCTGCTGGACAAAATCCTCTTCCTTGGTTCGCGTCGCGATTCTCCCCTTGCCGCCCCGTTTCTGGGCGGAGTAGTCCGACACTTTCTGGGCCTTGGCATAGCCTGCACGGGAAATGGTCACGACCAGGTCTTCCTCCGGAATCAGGTCTTCCAGTGAAAGATCGATGATGCCTTCGAGAATCTCGGTCCGGCGCGGCTCGTTGAACTCCTTCCGTATGGCCCTGAGTTCCTCGCAGATGACTTCGAGCAGCCGATCCGGATTCTCGAGGATGCGCAGCAATTCGCGGATCCGTTCTATGATCTCCGTGTATTCATGGATGATCTTGTCGCGCTCAAGCCCGGTCAGTCGCTGCAGCCTCAAGTCGAGGATCGCCTGAGCCTGTTCCGGCGAAAGGCGATATCCGTCCGGATTGATGCCGTAGCGATCATCCAGGCCGGCCGGTCTCGACAGCTCGCTGTCGCCTCTGGAGAGCAATTCCTCCACAACGCCCGGGCCCCACGGCCTGGCCAGCAGCTTTTCCTTCGCCTGCGCCGCGTTTTTGGCCGAGCGGATCAGCGCGATCACCTCGTCGATGTTCGACAGGGCCACCGCCAGCCCCTCGAGCGTATGGGCACGCTCCCTGGCCTTGCCCAGCTCGAAGATCGTCCTTCGGGTCACGACTTCCCGGCGATGGGACACGAACTTCTCGAGCACCTCCTTCAGGCTGAACAGGTTCGGCTGGTTCTCGTTCAGCGCCACCATGTTGATTCCGAACACGGTCTGCATCTGGGTGTGCGTGAAGAGATTGTTGAGCAACACGTCCGATTGCTCGCCGCGCTTGATCTCGATCACCATCCGCATCCCGGACTTGTCCGACTCGTCCCGGATGGCGGCAATGCCCTCGATGCGCTTGTTGCGGACCAGCTCCGCGATCTTCTCCATCAGGCGGGCTTTGTTCACCTGGTAGGGCAATTCCTCGACGATGATGCGGTCCCGTCCGTTCTCGGGTGTCTCGACCCGGGTTTTTGCCCTCACGTAGACCCGGCCCCGGCCGGTTTCATAGGCTTCCCGGATTCCCTGGCTTCCGCAGATGATGCCCGCCGTGGGGAAATCGGGCCCGGGAAGGTGCTTCATCAGCTCCTCGATGGACACGTCCGGATTTTCGATCAGCGCCAGGCAGGCATCGATGGTCTCACCAAGATTGTGCGGCGGAATGTTGGTCGCCATGCCGACCGCGATTCCGGCCGAGCCGTTGATCAGCAAATTGGGGATCCGGGTCGGCAGGACCAGGGGCTGGGATTCGGTCTCGTCGTAGTTGGGACCGAAATCCACCGTGTTCTTGTCGATGTCGACAAGCAGCTCGTGTGCGATCTTCGACAGCCGGATTTCCGTGTAGCGCATGGCCGCCGGCGCATCGCCGTCGATCGATCCGAAGTTGCCCTGCCCGTCGATCAGCGTGTAACGCATCGAGAACGACTGCGCCATCCGCACGATCGTGTCATAGACCGCGCTGTCACCATGAGGATGATACTTGCCGATCACCTCGCCGACGATGCGGGCCGACTTCTTGTAGGCCTTGTTCCAGTCGTTTCCGGCTTCCAGCATGGCGTAGAGCACACGCCGGTGAACCGGCTTGAGGCCGTCGCGAAGATCGGGCAATGCGCGTCCCACGATCACGCTCATCGCATAATCCAGGTAGGACTGCCGCATTTCCTTCTCGAGGTTTGCCGGCAGCGTCTCGAGGGCGAATGGATGTTCGGTCATCGACGAAAGATCATGGGCTTTCCTGACCGGAGCGGTTCAGGAAACACGGTGAAACAGCCTGGAATCGGGCACGGATCTGAAGGTTTTCAAGCCGATTTTTGGAGGGACTTCCTTGGTCCCGAATTATAGCATGTTCTCAAGGTTCCAACTGCAATTCTCCCTAATCGACAGATAGAAACTCTCCTGGCCGATTCCGGCCGTGGGTGGTCGAGA
>VYGS01000014.1:12901-16134 GCA_009841725.1 Gammaproteobacteria bacterium | reverse complement strand
CCCATGATCATGGTGGCGGCCGGCGGTGTCTTGATCGAGGTCATGGCCGACCGGGTGGTCGCTCCGTGCCCGGTCAGCGCCGCGGAAGGATTGGCCATGCTGGAGCGACTCCGCCTGTTTCCCCTGCTGCAGGGAGTGCGCGGCAGGAAGCCCGTTGACCTGGACGCACTGGTGGACGTGGTGGTCAGGGTCTCCCGACTCGCGGCGGATCTGCGCAGTCACATCGCGGACATGGATATCAACCCGGTCATCGTGACGCCGGATGGCGCCGTCGCGGTGGATGCATTGATTCACTGCCACGGGAATGCAGGGGAGTTCTCTTGAGATGGGCGTACACGG
Source organism: Gammaproteobacteria bacterium (assembly GCA_009841725.1). Classification (GTDB taxonomy): domain Bacteria; phylum Pseudomonadota; class Gammaproteobacteria; order Arenicellales; family Poriferihabitantaceae; genus Poriferihabitans. Next base: position 15,795 of record VYGS01000014.1, on the reverse strand, counting down.
ACCCGGGAGTCGGTTCAACGGGACAGGTCTCCACAAAAGGTGGGCAATGTATGCAATAATCCTGCAAGGAGTGTGCGCAGATGCAATATGGGGTCTCTGCGCGGGCAGGAATGGTTCGGAGCCGGGCGTCGGGAAATGGCCGTTGCAAGTTCCTCCTCCTGTGTTCTACACTTGGACGGATGACGTTGTCAGAGGCGCTTTGCCGAACTGATATACGACAAGAATAATTGATTTTCAGGCTATTGCAGCGGATCGTCGAAAGTTACGGACAAAATCATGAACCAAGAGTCAAACAACGCAGTCGGCACGTCCGGGGACCGGCGCTGGATCGGGAGTGTTCAGGTTGTCCTGATTGTCCTGGTCATCGCGGTGGCCCTGTATTTGGCCAGGGCGCCATCCAGGACGGACCGCGGTCCGGTGTCCGTGTCCGGGGAAGCCATGCCGATAGTCCATGTCGTCAAGCCGGATGAGTCGGAGTATGTGGAGCGGGTCGACCTCACCGGAACGGTAACCCTCGACCGGAAACTGACGGTCGTGTCCGAAGTCGTCGGGCGGGTGGTCTGGGTGTCGCCGGACTTCGTCAACGGCGGCACGATTCCGGCCGGTCAGGTGTTCGTCAAAGTCGATCCGGCCGAATTCGAACTGAAAGTCGAGGCCGCGGAAATGGCGGTGGCCCATGCCGAGGCGCTCTTGCAGGCGGCCGAAGACGGCTTGCCGGAAACGGGGAAACGCCTGCCGGTCGACATGGCCAGGGCCCGGCTCGGTCAGGCCAGGGTCGCTCTGGATCTGGCGCGACTGAATCTCGAGCGTACCGGGATCAGGCTGCCGTATACCGCCCGGGTGATCTCTTCCGAACTGGAGGTCGGGGATCTGGTGGGTCCGCCCGAGGCCGTTGGAAAGCTGTCGGTTCTCGGGGTCGTATACCGTCCTGAGGCGCTTCAGGTGCGGGTGCCGATCAAGATGGCCGACCTGGCGACGCTGGAGCCGGCAATCGGCCGGACGGCCGAGGTCAGTACGCAGGGGGGAGTGTATCAAGCCGAGTTGTCGCGCGTCTCCTCTGTGGTGGCCCCCGAAACCCGCCTTGCCAGGGTGTTTCTCAAGTTCGCTAGCAGAGTGCCCCGCGAGTCGTTGCCGGTTCCGGGAACGTTCGTGGAGGCGCGGATTTTCGGTTCCAGGCGTGACGGCGTCTACATCCTGCCCGAGACGGCCGCCCGCGAATACGACAGCGTCTGGACGGTTGCCGACGGCGCCCTGCGTTCGGTGACCCCCGTGACCGTGGGCCGCACGGCCGATGGCTGGGTCGTGGAGGGATTCGACGCGGGAGAAGGCGTGGTTGTCAGCACCCTGTCTGGCGCCAGCGAGGGTCTGAAAGTCGAGACCAGTCCTGCAGCGCCTTCCCAGTAGACGGATTACTGGATTAATATCTGAGATGTCGAAGGTGCAGCACCGGGAGAGATTCTTGTGAAAACAGGCCCCGTAAAGTATTTCGTGGACAATCCCGTTGCGGCCAAGCTGCTGATGATGTTCCTCATCATCGGCGGGGTGATTGCGGGTTTTCAGCTTCCGGTCCGCCAGCTTCCCGAGATCGACCTGCGCTCGGTCGTGGTGACGGTGGCGTCGCCCGACTCCTCCCCGCGGGAGATCGAGGAGGACATCAACCGCCGGCTTGAAGAGAAACTGGTCGGAATCGATGGCGTGGCCCGGGTGGTCAGCGAGGCCACGCAGGGATTCGCCAAGGTGGAAGCCGAACTCGAGACATTTGCCGATGCCGATACGGTGCTGGCCGATATCGAGAATGCCGTCGACAGCATCCAGAATTTCCCTCCGGCCAGTGCGGAACTGCCCAGCATCGGGCTCAAGAAGATGCATTACGAGGTTCTGACCCTTGCCGTTTCCTCGAGCGTGCTGGACGAGGACGGACTGCGTACCGTTGCGGAAGATGTCTTCAACGAGCTGATGACGTTGCCCTGGGTGTCGAAGATCCGCTTGCGGGGAGCCCGCGACAGAGAGATCGCGATCGAGATTGACGAAGAGGACTTGCGTCGGAACAACCTGACCATCTCCGAAGTGGCGAGCAAGGTTCGGCGGACATCGCTCAACGTCTCGTTCGGAGAGTTGAACACGGATGCGGGCGATGTGGTCCTGCATGTGGTGAGCAAGAAGCGGTACGGCAGGGATTTCGAGGACATTCCGCTGATTACGCGCAGGGACGGCACCATCGTGAGGCTCGGCCAGGTGGCGAATATTCGTGACGGCTTTGTCGATGAAAGGCTTCTGTCCGAGATTGACGGCAAGCCTGCCGTGTTCCTCAGGGTGGAGGTGGCCGAGGGACAGTCTTTCACGAAGACGGCGAACTCGGTGAAGGGATGGCTGGCGGACTACGAGCCGCCTGCATCGGTGGAGGTGTCGATCTGGAACGACAACGCGGCGCCGATTTCAGACCGGTTCTCCGAAATCACCGGAAATGCCATCATCGGCATCGTGCTGGTTTTTCTCTGCCTCGTGCTGGTGTTCGACCTTCGCGTCGCGATCTGGGTGACGGTGGGCATTCCGCTTGTCTTCGTCGCCTCGTTCATGTTCTTCGGCATCTCCGGGTTGACTCTGAACATGGGAACGCTGATGGCGTTCTTTATCCTGATCGGGATCGTTGTCGACGATGCCCTGGTGGTCGGCGAGAGCATCGCTGCGGAGCGTGACCGGGGCAAGGGCGCCCGGGAGGCCGTGATCTCGGGAGCGCGGGCCGTTGCCGGACCGATCACCGTCGGCGTGATCACGACCGTGCTGGCATTTTTGCCGTTTCTTTATGTCACGGCGGAAAACTACCAGATTGTCCAGGTGTTTTTCTGGGTGGCGCTTTTCGTTCTGGCGATTTCCCTGGTGGAGGCATTCTGCAT
>VYGS01000014.1:4074-12891 GCA_009841725.1 Gammaproteobacteria bacterium | reverse complement strand
GTCCCATGAAAAACGCTGGAGTCTCTATCCGCTGCGGTCAGTCCAGGAAAAGATCTGCGCCAGGATCGATATCGCTCGCGATCATGTCGTCGTCCCCATCGCATCCTGGGCGGTGCGGAACATGCTCCTGACCTTTTCCATCGGCATTCTGTTCGTGGCTTCGGCAATTTGGCTCGTACGGTCTGACACCGTTCCCGTGATCGTGTTCGACAATGCCGCCAGTGTCGACAATACCGTCAAGGCCGATCTGGTTCTGCCCGAGGGAACATCCTTCGATGCCACGGCCGCGGCCGCCCGGAGATTCGTCGATGCAGCCGAACCCATCAACGGGCAGCTGGACGGAACCTCGATCGAGTCGGTCGGACTCAGAGTGGGGGAATTGAGCGACGTCAGGGCATCCAGAACAGGCAAGGACGAAACCATCCGGGCCAGTCACGCGACCGTGACGCTCAAGCTGCACGAGCGGCCCGTCCGCCAGGCGTCGCCCGAGGCCATTGAGCGAATCTGGCGCCAGAACGTCGGTTCAATGTCCGATCTTGAGGAGGTCTCCATCCAGACGACCCGGGCCCGGTTCAAGCCGTCGGTCGCGTACACGCTGGTTCACGACGATTCCGAATTCCTCCATGGCGCGGCTGCGGAGCTCAAATCGTACATGGGCACGGTTCCGGGCCTTTACGCGTTGGCGGACAGCCTGTCTCCCGGCAAGAGGCAGTTCGAGATTGAACTGACTCCGGTCGGCAAGGCCGCCGGGCTGACCCCGGCGATGATCAGCAAGCAACTGCGGGCCAACTTCCATGGCCTGGAAGTTCAGAGAATCCAGCGGGGGCGGAACGAGATCAGCGTCATGGTCCGTTACCCTTCCGAGCGGAGGCGAAGCCTTCGGGAATTGACCAGCGAGCGGATCACCGTGCCCGGAGGGCAGGAGATTCCCTTGTCCAGTGCGGTGAACATCACCGAGACGCGCGAGCTGGGCACGCTGACACGGGTCGACGGAAGACAGGCGGCACGGGTCAATGCGCATGCCGATCTGGCCGAAATCACGCCGATGCAGGCCCGACGCAGGATATCCGAGGATTTTTTCCCGGGCCTGCTCGAGAAATATCCCGGCCTCGTCATCTCGCCCGATGCCGGGGCGCGGGATGAAAGAACGATGCTGGCGACCCTTGCAGTGATGGTCCCGTTCGTCCTGCTCGTCATGTACGGGTTGATGGCGTCTTTTCTTCGAAGCTACTGGAAACCCCTTGTCGTGGTCTTCGGCGTGCCGATGGCCTTCGCGGGGGCCGTGTTCGGTCATTGGATACTGGGCTGGCACCTGACCGCGGTCTCCCTGTTCGGCATGATCGGCGTCTCCGGGGTGATCATGAACGACGCGCTGGTCCTGCTGGATCGGTACAACACGATCAGACGCGAGAACGAGGCTCTCCCGGCCATCGCGGCCGCAGCCGGCGCGACCCGCGATCGCTTCCGGGCCGTGTTTCTCACTTCGCTGACGACCCTGCTCGGGCTCTCTCCCCTGCTTTACGAGCGCAGCGAAGAGTTGCTGTTTCTCGTGCCGTTCGTGGTCAGCATGCTGGGCGGCCTTTTTGCCGCCACCGTCTTCACCCTGTTCGGGCTCCCGGCGCTGGTCATGCTTGTCGAGGGGCGCCGGGAAGCCTGATCCACAGTTCTTGCCTGGCTCGGCGACAGGCTGCCGGAAATCGAATCGATCAGGAGAAAAGTGCCGGCCATGGATCAATTTCCATCTCGAATTCCTCTCGCCATTGTCGGCTACAGTTACCGGATGCCCGGAGGGGTCCGGACCGACGACGACTTCTGGCGCCTGCTCAGCAAGCGGGACATTGTTCGGGAGCCGATCGCCGACCGGTACGGCAGGGGCTACCGGCCGATCGGCGGATTCTCGGGTCCGGGACGGTTCGCCAGCCCATGGGAAGGATTGATCCGGGAGGACGAGGAGAAGCTCTTCGATCGCGGCCTGTTCGGAATGTCCCAGAATGAAATGACGCTGACGGACCCGCAGATGAGGATGCTGCTGACCTGTGCATGGGAGGCTTTCGAGCGCGCAGGATGGGATCTCCACGGATTGCGCAACAGCCCGACCGGAGCATTCATCGGCGCGCAGGTTCCGGCAGTCGCGGGCTGGCGCCCGATGCATGGCCCCGGACCGTTCTCCGTGACCAACACCAGCCTGGCGATGCTGGCCAACCGCATTTCCTATCATTTCAACCTGATGGGGCCCTCGATCACCTATTGCACGGCGTGCTCCGCCAGCCTGACCGCGCTGCATTCGGCCATCAACGCGCTGGTGTGCGGCGATTGCCAACAGGCTGTCGTAGGATCCGTGAACTACCTGGGAACATCCAGGCTGAGCGCCTCCTTCAATGCCCTGGGGGTGATCAGCCCCGATGGAAAATGCCACTCGTTCGACGCCGAGGCGAACGGATACATGCGTGCCGAGGGAGCCTTTGCGTTCGCGGTCAAGCCGCTCGGGGCGGCCGAAAGAGACGGAGACACGATATACGCCGTGGTGGAGGGAACCGCGGTCAATGCGGCCGGCGCGGCCGACGGGACGATCGGTCTGGCCCAGGGACGCTACATCACCGCGCCCACCCGCCACGCGCAGGCGGGCCTGATGCGCGCGGCCTGCAGGCGCGCGAACCGGTCACCCGGGGATTTCGACTATATCGAAGCCCATGCGACCGGCACCGTGGTGGGCGACCGCATCGAAGGCAATGCGATTGCCGAAGCGTTCGGCGGCTTCGAGCGCGCCGCGCCGCTTCGCCTGTCGAGCGTGAAGAGCAACGTGGGGCACATGGAGGCCGCGGCATTCCACTGCGCCCTGCTGAAGATCCTGCTGATGATGGAGCGGCGCACGTTTGCGCCAATCTCCCGCAACTTCCTGGTACCGAATCCGGAGATCGACTTCGAAAGCTGCCCGATGCAGGTGCAGACGGAATGCGAGCCGTTTCCCGACCGCCCTGTCACGGTCGGCATCAATTCCTTCGGCTTCGGGGGAGCGAACGGGCACTGCGTGGTACGGGAATACCGTCCGGAGGAACCGCGGGTGTGGTCGGTGCCGCTGGCACCGGGATCCGGCTTCATGATCCCCCTGTCCGCGCGCACATCCGATGCGTTGACCCGCAGCGCCCGGGAGCTGACCGGGATGCTCGGGGAACGGGAGGTCGATCTCTACACCCTGGCCGGCAATCTCAGTCGGCGGCGCACCCACTTTCCAATCCGCACCGCATTTTCGGTACACGACCGGGAGGCGCTGATCACGGCGTTGGAGGCGTTCGTCGAAGACCCGGCTCCGGTCTCCACGGTGAACGAGGCGGAGCCCAGGCTGCTCATGGTGTTTTCCGGGCAGGGCACCCAGTGGGCGGGTTGCGGGCATGCGCTCTATCTTGCCGATCCGGTGTTCCGCCGCGCTGTCGACGCCATCGAGGAAGAATGGCGCAAGCACTCGGACTTCTCGCTGCGCGATGCGTGTTTTTTCGCGTCCCAGGAAGATCTGGACGAGGTGCAACTTGCCCAGCCTGTCATCTTCATGCTGCAGTGCGCTCTCGTGGAATGGTTCAAGACCTGGGGCGTCTATCCCGATTGCGTGGTCGGACACAGTTCGGGCGAAGTGGCGGCGGCCTATGCAAGCGGCGCGCTCTCGCTGGCGGATTCCACGCGCCTGGTGTTCCATCGCGCCAGGCTGCAGCAGCGCACCGCCGGCTCCGGACGCATGCTCGCCATCGGTCTCGACCGGGCCGGGGTGGAGGATCTGCTCGAGACCTTTCAGGCAACCGCCGGGTCCGGGAACGGGCTGCCCGGACAGGTCGAGATTGCCTGCGAGAATGCGCCGGCCAGCACCGTCATCTGCGGACACGAGGCGGCGTTGCAGCCGATCATGGAGGAACTTGACCGGCGCAACCGGCAGTTTAGCCTGCTGCCGGGAAACATCGCCTTTCACTCGAGCGCCATGGACCCGCTCCGCCATGACGCGCTGACAGGCCTCTCGTTCCTGGACGGACGCGAATTCAATGCCGAGATTCCGTTCGTGTCGTCGGTGACCGGTGCGAGGGCGGAGCGGCTGGATGCCGACTACTGGTGGTCGAACATCCGCCAGACCGTGCAGTTCTCTGTGGCGATGGAGACCATCCGGCGCGATCTTCAGCCGGGTGTGGTGCTGGAGGTCTCGCCTCATGGAGCCCTGCAGTCCACCGTCGCGCAGTGTCTCGAGGGCTCGGATCCGATGCCGGCCTGTATTCCCGCGCTCATGCGCAATTCGGATGTCTGTCTCGGCGTCCGGGAAGCCTTGGGCGCCTTGTTCCGTGCCGGCGTGGCGCTGGACTTTGTCTCCCAGTATCCGCGTCCGGAACCGATTGCCCATTTGCTGCCCGGGCATCCGAGGGAGGACCGGGCAACCATGGATGTCATGTGCGACGACGAGATGTTTGTCCATCAGGGGGAATATTCACACGGTCCGCTGGTGGGCCACAAGGTGCCCTGCGACCACATACTGTTCGAGGCGCGCCTTTCGGACCGGGATTTTCCCTGGATGGCCGACCACCGCGTCCATCATGCGTCCATCATGCCCGCAGCCGGCTACATCGAACTGATCCTGGAGGCCTTCGAAGGCGCTCCCGTCCACATCGAGGTGCTGGAGCTTCTCCAGCCCTGTCCCATACCGAAGATTCCCGTGCGGCTGCAGACTGCGCTCCACCCGGTTCCCAATGCGCCGGACACGTATACCTTCTCCATTTCGTCCCGGCCCTACGATGTCGATGCCAAAAGCGAGCTGCATTGCCAAGGCAAGGTCCGCCGGACAGACGATCATCCGGTGGAGATGCCGATGCGGCTGGAGGACATGGACCGGAGCCGGTTCGCCCCCTCCAACGTTGCCGACGACAGCGATTTCTACGAACGCCTTGATGCCGTTCTCAGCGAGACGTTCCAGTACGGGCCTCACTTCCAGACCATCCGGCGCGTGCTGGTGGATGCCGAGACCCGGGCCTATCTCGTCGACATCGAGATGGACGAGGCCTTGTGGACATCCGGCCGGAGCGAGGGCTATGTCTCGTGTCCCCCGCTGTTTGACGGAGGGCTGCAGATCTTCCTGTTCGATCTGCTCAATTGGGCCGACCTTTTCGCGGTGCCTCGCCGTGCCGAGGGCGTGACGTTCCTCAAGCCGCCGAGCGGGCCGCGAATCATCTGCCACGTGGCGAAATCCGACGAGGACTGGTTTGACGTCAACGAGAGAGGACAGAATCCGGTGCGCCTGGGCGAGCGGGACGGCGGCAGCATCGGCTTCTACGACGGCGACACGGGGGAGTTGGTCGCGTACATCGACAAGTACACGTACTTCACGTCCAATCCGCGCTGGAACGACGTGCGGGACAGCAAGCATGTGATCGACTGGCAGCCAAAGTTCATTCCGGACGGTTCGGCACTGGCCGGGTTGCTGCCGCCCGGAGAGATCGGGCCGGCGGAATTGATCGCCGCGTTGCAGCGCCCGGGATCGGGCCTGGCCCGTTCCGGCCGCGCGCTTGAGCTTGCAGGCGGCCGGGAGCCGGAAAAAACCACCCTCAAGTCATGTCTGGACGAACTCGGCCGCAATGACGCCCAGACCGAATACTGGCTTGTCAGCGACACCCCGGAGCAGGCGAGGGAACATTATGATGCGTTCCATTCGCACGACGCGGCGTTGCGTTTCGAGCATCTCGATCTTTCGGATCCGCCGGCACTGGACAGGGGTTTGCTGCGCCCGGGTGCCGTCGAGCTTCTCTTTCTGCACCGGGAGGCGGGAGCCTACGGTCCGGAAGAATGGGCGCTGGCACATCGGCTGATGGTGGCGGGAGGCCTGGCGCTGGTGGAACATCAGGAAGGCGACATCATCACACCCGGCGCCGGATGGACGGCGGTTCGTACAGCTCGACGAGCGACCTTGCTGCAGGCTCCCCAATCCTTTGCGGACACCTCCGACGCACCGGCGCTCCCCGGCCCCCGATGGGTGTTGGGAGAGACGGACAGCGTTGCCTCGGATTGGGCGGATTGTCTCGACTCTCCCGAAACGGTGCACTGTGTTCCCGGGGAGGATCTGGCCGCCGGCGGGTACCCGTCGCTTGACGAGTGGCCGTATCCGGCCGATTTGCAGGCCATCGATTTCTTCTGCGGCACGGATCCGGAGGATCCGACGGGGGAGCGGGTGACCACGCGTTTCATTGCCTTTGTCCAGGCCCTGGTTTCCTACCGGATCGAGCACGCGAGTTGCAAGTGCCGACTGACAGTGGTGACACAGCGTGCCGTTCACGACGTGGAGAATCCGCGCGGGAGCGCATTGTGGGGCGCTGTCCGGAGCATGGCCATCGAAATCGGCGAGGAAGCCGGGATTGATTTCCGTCTGGTCGACATCGGGAATCCGGGGGATCTGGAGACGCTTGCCTGGCTCGCACGCTGCGACCTGCGCGAGCGTGAGCTGGCAATCCGCAAGCGGCGCCTGTGGGTGCCGAGGCTTGTCAGCATCCGGCAGCGCCATGTGCGGATACCGGCCGGATCGGAGCCGGCGTACCGATTGACTCTCGACAACGCAGGCCAGGTTTCCGGTCTGGAAATGAAGTCGTACGGGCTTCCGGAGCCGGGGCCGCATGACGTGGAGATCGAGGTGGCGGCGGCAGCGCTCAACTTCCGGGACGTCATGGTCACTCTGAGACTTTTGCCGGCACTCGCGTACGAGCGCTCGGCGCTTGGGCGCGAGATCGGCATGGAGGCAAGCGGTGTCGTGCGCCGTACCGGGCCGGATGTGAGCCATTGCGGGATCGGTGACGAAGTGGTGTTTCTGCAGGGAGGGTGTATCGCCAACCGTGTCGTGGCTCACGAGCACCGGGTCTTTAAGAAGCCCGCGCGCCTGAGCATGCAGGAAGCCGCGTCGTCCCTGTCGGTCTACGTGACGGCGTACTATTCGCTGATCCACCTCGCCCGGCTGCGCCGCGGTCAGCGTGTCCTGATCCACTCGGCCCTGGGCGGCGTGGGACAGGCCGCCATCGCGCTCGCCAGGCATGCGGGGGCGGAAATCTACGCGACCGCCGGCAGCGAGGCCAGGCGGAGCCGTTTGCTGGAGATGGGCGTGCGGGCAGTGTTCGATTCGCACAGCTTCGACTGGTATGACGAGCTGATGGCAACGACCGGGGAGGAGGGGGTGGATGTGGTGCTGAATTCGCTTGCCGGCCATCACATCGAGCTGTGCCTCAAGGCCCTGCGTCCGAGCGGCTGGCACTGCGAGATCGGAAAGGTCGACATCTATGCCGACAACACGCTCGGTCTTCGGCTGTTTCGCAAGAACCTGCGGCTTGCCGCCATCGATGTCGACCGCCTGATGCTTGACGATCCGATCCTTTCGCGTGAGCTTTCCCAGACGTGCCTGGATCTCATCGGCCGCGGCGAGTTGCCCGCGATACCGGTTACCGAGTTCCCGTACCGGGACTACGCCAGGGCCATTCGGCTGATGACCACCGGCCAGCATCAGGGCAAGCTGGTCCTGATGCCGCCATCGGGCAGGGACGACTCCGACTTCACGATCGCCGATGTGCGGCCGCTGCTTGATCCCGATGCCACCTATCTGGTGACCGGCGGCCTGGGCGGATTCGGGCTGCGGCTGCTGCCCTATCTCGCGTTCACGGGTGCGCGCCATGTCACCCTGCTGGACCGCGATCCCAACCGGCGCAGGACCGCCGAGTGGGTTCGGGACTCGAGTTCTCTCGTGTACACGAATCTCGAGATCGAATTCGATATCATCCAGGGCGATGTCTCGGTGGAAGAGGATGTCCGGCACTGCATCGCGCAGATGAAAAGACCGCTGAAGGGAGTCTTTCATCTTGCCGGCACCCTGGACGACCGGCTTTTCGACGACATCTCGCCGGAGTCGATGTCCAGGGTCTTCGCGCCGAAGGCCGACGGCGCACTGCATCTCCACCGGGCCACCTCCGGCATGGCGCTGGATCACTTTGTCCTGTTCTCGTCCACGGCCTCCACGCTTGGCAATCCCGGCCAGGTCAACTACAGCGCGGCCAGCGCCTTTCTGGACAGTTTGGCCGTGGTCCGGCATCGGCAGGGCCTGCCATGCCTTGCCTTCAATCTGACCGCTGTCGCCGACGCCGGGATGGCATCGCGCAACCTCCATGTGCTGCGCATGATGCGGGCCACCGGCACACCGCCGGTCAGCAGCGACTGCGCCATCGCCAACCTCGACTTCGCGATGCGCTCGATGGCCGGCAGGGATCATCTGATCGCCGCCGTCTTCAGGCGACCAGTGTGGACGGTTGAGTTTTCGGACTACATGCGCATTGGCCGCATGTTGAACAATCAGGATGCTCTCGAAGCCGGGGCCGGCGGCGAGTGGACGATGGAAAGCCTGGTGACGCAGATTGCCGCCAAGGTCGCCGATCTCTGCGGGCACGAAGAGGGCGGTGTGGAGGAGCCGCTGTCCAGCTTCGGGCTGACCTCGATCTCTGTTGCCGAGCTTGGGGCCTTCATCCAGTCACAGTTCAACTACCAGATGAGCGCGCTTGAGTTGATGACCACGGCCTCCTGCACGTCGATTGCCCACGACATCCTTCATGGCAGGCAGGAGAACGCAGACGATCAGGAGGAGGAAACGAATGGTGCGACAGAGGCTTCCTTGGCCATCCCGGGAGGAAGTCGGCGCACGCCCTCGATCTTCGCGAACGCGATCGAGGACCATTTTCCCCGCCGGCACGACGGCGAGGCCGCCGCATCGCTTGCTGGCTGATGTTGTCATGCAGACTGACGCGATCGGGACAGCGTGCCGCGGCAAGG
>VYGS01000014.1:0-4064 GCA_009841725.1 Gammaproteobacteria bacterium | reverse complement strand
ATGCCGGGTGTGACGGACACGCCTCTGGAGGTCCCGAAGCTCACCGGGACGCTGCCGCCGCATTGCCGGCAGGATGTCGACTCCCTGCGCCGGTTTGTCCGTTCGGTGCTGGATGAAGGCGCGCCGGAAAGAGCGGTGCCTCCGGCGGAATTTCGGGAGGTGCTCCTGACCGGCGCGACCGGTTTTCTCGGCCGTTTCGTTCTGCGGGACCTGCTTCGCCAAAATCCCGACCTGCTGGTGCATTGCGTGGTGCGTGCGAAGGACGCCGAGCACGGCTTTCGCCGTCTGCGTGGCGCACTCGAGGAGGCCGACATCTGGGATGCCGAACACGCGTCCCGCATACGGGTCGTGCCCGGAGATGTCTCCTCCGAGCGATTCGGCCTCGGCGCGCCGGAATTCGAACGTCTGTGCAGGCAGATTGATGCCGTTTTCCACTATGCGGCAGAAATCAGTCTCTCCTCTTCCTATCTGAGCATACGCAAGGCGAACGTGTTCAGCACCCGCAACGTGCTCGAGCTCTGTCTGCGAAGGCGATACAAGCATTTTTTCCATGCGTCGACCATGGGCGTGTTTCCCCAGGCGTTCTGCTGCTATGCGGGAGAATTCGGCGAGAGCCTTATCGAAGCGCAGGCGCAGCCGGATCTGGAAAGCATGAAGAGGATGTTTCCGATCGGATGGCTCGGGTATCCATGGAGCAAGCTGGTGTCCGAACAGGCGTTGCTGTTCGCGCATTCGGCCGGCATGCCACTGGCCATATACCGGTTTCCCCGAACCAGCATCGCCAGCACCGGATATACGAATGCGGACGATGCAACGATACGCCTGCTTGCCGGAATCGTTGATGTCGGAATGATGCCCGAGGGATTCGCGATTGACGGGAGCAATGAAGCGGTGGATGTGCTGAGCCGAGTCTGTACGGCGATTGCGATGAATCCGTCCCGGCGCCATACGATCTATCACTGCTGCGATCCGTGGCCGGATTACCGGGATATCGAACTCTCCGATTTTGGACTGTACTATCCGCAGGTGCCCTACCCGGCGTTCCGGCGCGCCTGCATGGTTCGCGGTCAGCAATCGCCCCTGCACGGTTACTGGGTATTGATCGATCACTTTGCCCGATACTGGTTCGCAAAGGGCAAGACAACCGGCCGTGTCCCCGTAGCCGACAGTTCCATCCGTGAGGATTGTCCGGAGCCGGTCCGCTGGCCGAGCGTGTTCGCCATGCTCAAACGCTCTGGCGACTGGATCAGGAGCCGTCGGCGGGAATGGCCTTATGTCGTGCCGAAAAGCCGTCTGGACTCCGATTGCCTGACGGACCAGGCCCGCCGTTTCGCCCGCGAGGCCGGCGTGCCGTTCGAATCGACGTATCCCGCGTGGATGCGCCGTGGACTCGAAGAGCTGGTCCGCGCCTTGCAGGACCCGGATGCCGGGCTGCTGGAGGACAAGCTGAGCGATGTCGTTTTCGATTTTTCTCGCACCTTGCGCAATACCGCCGCGCTTGCGGATGAACGGCAGTGTCACCCGGAAATCGAGGCGGAGACGATTGATCGCCCCGTATTCATCGTGGGCATCAACCGGACCGGGACGACCTATCTGCACCGCCTCATGGCCCGCGATCCGAAATTCTGGTCACTGAGAAGCTACGAATTCATGGGGCCGGTTCTGCCGCCGGAACAGTACGCCACCGTGGCGGGCACGCCGGAGGATCCCCGCAGGGCGCATTTCGACGAGGCTCTGGATGTTTCCGGCGTCCGCGAGACCTTCGCGGGAATTCACCACATCGACATCGATGAGCCCGAGGAAGACTTTCCGATCCTGAAATTGGCGTTTGCCACCTGGACATTGGCGGTCCAATACCGCGTGCCGGGCTATGCCCGGTGGCTGGCCGAGACGGGTTGCCGGAACGCCTACGCCCACCACCGCCGCATCATGCAGCACTACACCTGGCAGCGTCGGCAACGCGACCCCGGCCGTACGGGACAGTGGCTGTTCAAGATGCCCGGCCATCTCATGGAGCTTGAGGCTTTGCACGAGGCGTATCCGGACGCGCTCCTGATTCAGACTCATCGCGAACCGAGGCAGTTCATGGGATCGTGGAACAGCATGGTGGAGCGGATACGGTCGCAGTCCAGCGAACCGCGTCCCCGCCAGGAGTTCGGCGCGGAGCAGCTGGATTTCATGAGCGGCATGCTCAACAAGGCGACCCGTTTCCGTCAGGCGCATCCGGAGTCGCAGGATCGGTGGGTTGACGTGAATTACTACGACCTGATCGAGGATCCGCTAGGGATCATCCGGAACATCTATGACCGGTTTGACTGGAAGCTCGAGCCGGATACGATCGATTCCATGGAGAGATGGCAAATGAGACAAATGGAGAGGCGAAGGGCAGAGGTCCGGCACCGATATGACCTGCAGGATTTCGGACTCACTCCGAAAATGGTGGACGAGGCATTCGCTCCCTATCTGGACTTCATCACCTCCCTCGGTATTCGGTGATCGTGCCCGAACTCATCACGGTTTCCGCTTGATTCGGCGCCGCATCTGTCTAGCGGCTGCATTAGAATCATGGCCTGTAGTTCCGACTTGATCGTAAACCTGAACATGGCACGCATCACGATCCGCAATCTCGACGAAGACGTAAAGAGGCGCCTTCGCGTACGCGCCGCCAAGCATCAGCGATCAATGGAGGAAGAGGTGCGCATCATTCTTCGCAACGCCGTGGACGACAGTCAGGCCGGTCCCCGGGATCTGGCGGCATTCACGCGCGAGTGTTTTGCTCCCCTTGGCGGTGTGGAGCTCGAACTTCCCCCGCGCGGCCCGACGCGCGAGCCTCCCGATTTCTCCTGAGTCGCCCTCATGTTGGTGAAGGACACGAGTGTTGTCTTCGAACTCATGCGCCCCAGCCAACCCTGAGCCGGATTCCGGCCGGATCCGCCGGGCGTGACGGATTCATTGTAGAATCGGGCTATTCCGACCCGTTGCGGATTGATGATCTGCCCCGATGCGGTCATTGGTCCTGCCATGCCTGTGCTTAATCTGGAGTAAATCGAATGAACAAGCCTCTTGGAGACCTCCCGAAGATTGTCGCGAAACAGGAAGGAGATCAGCCGTTTTGCGCGAATCCGGGCCAATCCTACACCATTCCGGCCCGCTTCTACACCGACCTCTCGCTCTACGAGCTGGAAAGGGAGAACATTTTCTACCGCAACTGGATCTACGTGGGCCATGTCAGCCAGCTGCGGCGTCCCGGCGACTATCTCACCGCAACCATTCATGACCAGAATACGTTCGTGATCCGCGGGCGCTCGGGCGAGCTCAACGCCTTTTACAACGTGTGCGCACACCGCGGCCACGAGCTTTTGGACGGCCGGGGACGCGTCAATCTGATTGTCTGCCCCTATCACGCCTGGTCCTATGACTGCGACGGAAGCCTGAAGGCGGCCCGCAACTCGGAGAACGTCGAGGGCTTCGACAAGTGCGATTTCTCGCTGAAACCGATCCGGGTCGAGGAATTCTGCGGAATGGTGTTCATCAACCTGGACGACAACGCCGTTTCGCTGAAGGATTCGACCGGGGAGCTTGAGAACGAGATTCGGCGATACTGCCCCGGGGTCGACGATCTGACGATGGCGCAGCGGGATGTCTACAATGTCGAGTGCAACTGGAAGGTGATCGTCGACAACTTTCTCGAATGCTACCATTGCGCCCCGGCCCACAAGGATTTCGTGGACCTGGTCGACATGAACACCTACCGGACGATAACCCGGGGCATCTATTCGAGCCAGATTGCCGGGGCACCGAGATCCGAGACCAACCGGGCATGCAATTTCAAGACCGGCGAGGTCGATTTCGGGTACGCGGGGTGGTTCCTGTGGCCCAACCTGCCGATCTGGATCTACCCGGGAGACGCGAACCTGTCGATTCTCCAGATGAACCCCGACGGCATCGGCGGGACGCTGTAATTCCAGGACTGGGTCCTGCCCGAGGCGGAACCGACGCCGCAGCACCGGGACGCGATGAAATACCAGAAGGACGTTTTGCAGCCCGAGGACATCGCCCTGTGT
>VYGS01000116.1 GCA_009841725.1 Gammaproteobacteria bacterium | reverse complement strand
CTAATTTAGCAAGGTTTTTTCATTTTGAACAATTTCTAATTGTCGATCAGGGATTCTTTGGTCCGTGCCGCACGGCAGCAACTCCGAAAAATCGCCGAAATCCGACGACCTGTCCATAATCCCGGCTTATTGCTCTATAATACTTTCGGCATCGCGATGTGCGCATTCGATCCGGAACATCAACTGGCGACTTCTGAACAAAGCATGGGCAATCCCAATCTCACGGCCGATACGGATGAAATCGAAACCCGGGAGTGGCTGGACTCCCTCGAAGCGGTACTTGAAACACAGGGTCAGGAGCGGGCCCACTTCCTGATCGAATCCCTGATCGGCCACGCGCGGCGACGGGGCATCCATATCCCCTATCAGGCGAACACCGCCTATCTCAACACCATTCCCACCCACATGGAGCAGCCCAGTCCGGGCGATCATGCTCTGGAATGGAGAATCCGCGCCCTGATCCGCTGGAACGCCATGGCCATGGTTGTCAGGGCGAATCGCATCTCGACGGAGCTCGGCGGCCATATCGCGAGCTTCGCCTCCGCCGCAACCCTGTACGATGTCGGGTTCAATCACTTCTGGCGGGCGGCAACGCCCGAGCATCTCGGCGACATGATCTTCATCCAGGGCCATTCGGCGCCCGGAATCTACGCACGCGCCTATCTCGAGCGCCGTCTTGATGCGGAGATTCTCAGAAAGTTCCGCCAGGAAGTCAGCGGCGAAGGGCTTTCCTCGTATCCGCACCCCTGGCTGATGCCCGATTTCTGGCAGTTTCCGACCGTCTCGATGGGGCTCGGCCCGATCATGGCCATCTACCAGGCGCGTTTCATGAAATACCTCCACAATCGAGGACTGATCGACGCCAAGGACAGGAAAGTCTGGGCCTTTCTGGGAGACGGCGAGATGGACGAGCCCGAATCGGTGGGGGCCTTGGCGCTCGCCGGGCGGGAGAATCTCGACAATCTCGTGTTCGTCGTCAATTGCAATCTGCAGAGGCTCGACGGGCCGGTTCGGGGCAACGGAAAAGTCATCCAGGAGCTCGAAAGCGATTTCCGCGGGGCGGGCTGGAACGTGATCAAGGTAATCTGGGGCGGCTATTGGGACAAGCTGCTCATGCGGGACGACAAGGGCATTCTCAGGCAGCGCATGGAAGAGGCGGTCGACGGAGAATACCAGGCGTTCAAGGCCAATGACGGGGCCTATGTCCGGGAGCACTTCTTCGGCAAGTACCCCGAACTCAAGGCGATGGTCGCGAACCTGACCGACGAGGACATCTGGCGGCTCAACCGGGGCGGCCACGACCCCCACAAGATCTATGCGGCCTACCATGCCGCGACCCGGCACGAGGGACAGCCGACCGTGATCCTGGCGAAGACGGTCAAGGGATACGGCATGGGCGAGGCCGGCGAGGGCCAGAACACGACCCATCAGCAAAAGAAAATGGGAGAGCAGTCCCTGCTTGCCTTCCGCGACCGCTTCAACATTCCCCTGACGGACGAGGAGGTTGCCAAGGCGCCGTTCTACCGCCCCCCGGCCGACTCGCCGGAAACGCAGTACCTGCTGGAAAGAAGGAAGTCGCTGGGAGGGTTTCTGCCGAGCCGTAAGGTGTTCGGTCCGCCGGGCATCAAGCTGCCGAAACCGGATCTGTTCAAGTCCCAGATGGAGGGCACGGGAGAGCGGGAAATCTCGACGACCATGGCGTTTGTCCGGATTCTGTCGTCGCTGATCCGGGACAAGAGCCTGAAGGACCGCATCGTGCCGATCATTCCCGACGAGTCGAGAACCTTCGGCATGGAAGGCATGTTCAGGCAGCTCGGCATCTACTCGCCCCACGGCCAGCTGTACGAGCCGGTCGACTCCGATCAACTGATGTTCTACCGGGAGGACAAGACCGGCCAGGTGCTGCAGGAAGGAATCAGCGAGGCCGGCGCCATGTCGTCCTGGATCGCGGCCGGCACCTCCTACAGCAATCACGATTACTGCACCGTCCCCTTCTTCATCCTGTATTCCATGTTCGGCTTCCAGCGGATCGGCGACTTGTGCTGGGCGGCCGGGGACATCCGCTCGAGGGGATTCATCATGGGCGGCACGGCCGGCCGCACGACCCTGGCGGGCGAAGGGCTCCAGCATCAGGACGGACACAGTCTGGTTCTGGCCTCGACCGTGCCGAACTGCATCGCCTACGACCCGACCTACGCGTACGAACTGGCGGTGATCATCCGCGACGGCCTGCGGCGCATGTACGAGGAGCAGGAAAGCGTCTATTACTACATCACGGTGATGAACGAAAACTACTCCCATCCTCCGATGCCCGACAACGTGGAGGAGGGAATCCTGAGAGGCATGTATCTCCTTCGAAGGGTCGGCAAGGACACCAACAAGACCACCGTGCAGCTGCTCGGCAGCGGCACGATCCTCAGGGAGGCGGAGGCCGCCGCCGACATCCTGGACAGCGAATACGGCGTTACCTCCAACATCTGGAGCGTGACAAGCTTCAACGAACTCGCCCGCGACGGACACGAAACCGAGCGGCTGAACCGGCTCCATCCGGACAAGCCGCCCCGGCAGAGCTACGTCGAGCTCTGCCTGACGAACACGGAGGGACCGGTCGTCGCGGCCACGGATTACATGAGGCTCTATGCCGAACAGATCCGGGCCTTCGTCCCGGGCAAGTACCATGTGCTCGGAACCGACGGGTTCGGGCGCAGCGACACCCGGGCCGAGCTTCGGAAATTCTTTGAAGTCGATCGGCGGTACATCGCCGCGACGGCACTCAAGGCGCTTGCCGACCAAGAGGCGATCGACCGGAAAACGGTGTCGAAGGCGATCAAGAAATTCGGCATCGATCCGGACAAACCCAATCCGACCAAGGTATAGCAGCCATGACTGAAGTGAGGGTTCCGGATATCGGCGATTTCAAGGATGTCGAGATCATCGAATTGCTGGTCGGGCCGGGCGACCGGGTCGAACCGGAAGCGCCGTTGCTCACACTCGAAAGCGACAAGGCGACCATGGAAATCCCCTCCCCGTCCGGCGGAGTGATCGGCAAGCTGCACGTCGGGGTCGGCGATCGGGTTTCGGAAGGGTCGCTGATCCTTGAGCTCGAGGGCGATTCGGCCCCGGATGCCGAGACTCCGGCCACCGAAGGCGAACAGCAGGCGCCTGCACCCTCTCCCGAACCCGAAACACCCCCGGAGCCCGCCGTGCCGCCGGCGAC
>VYGS01000043.1 GCA_009841725.1 Gammaproteobacteria bacterium | reverse complement strand
GTTTCGGGGGCGGGTCATGTTCCCGATCGAGGACCACCGGGGACGCGTGGTGGGATTCGGCGGCCGGGACATTACCGACAAGGGACCCAAGTATCTCAATTCGCCGGAAACCCCGCTTTTTCACAAGGGCCGGGAGCTTTACGGACTGCATCGGGCCCGGCGGGCAATCGGATCCCGAAACCGGAGCATTGTCGTGGAAGGGTACATGGACGCCGTGAGCCTGGTCCAGTTCGAAGTCGACAATGTCGTCGCGGCATTGGGTACCGCGACAACCCCGGTCCATGTCCAGCGACTGTTCAGGCTTGCTCCGGACATCGTGTTCTGCTTCGATGGAGACCGGGCAGGCCGGGATGCGGCGTGGAAGGCGCTCAAGGTCGCTCTGGCGGAGTTGCGGGACGGCCGCCAGGTCAGTTTCCTGTTCCTCGAAGAGGGCGAGGATCCCGACACTGCCGTGCGGGCCGACGGTGCCGAAGGATTCCTGAAGAAGGTCGACTCGGCCATTCCGTTGCCGGACTTTCTTTTCGAGAACCTGATGTCGGATGTCGACATGGGTCGGATGGAAGGCAGGGCAAGACTGTCCGATCTCGCAAAGCCCCTGCTGTCGACAATGCCGGTCGGCGCGTTGAAAGCCATGCTGTTCGACCGTCTGTCGACGCTCTGCGGTGTCACGATCCATCCCGACGGCACGGAGGAATCATCCATCCCCCGATCTCCCGTGACAGAGCAGGCGCGCCGATTCGAGACCGGCTCACAGGGACAGCTTCCACTGGTCGCCCAGGCCGTCAGCCTGCTCCTTCAGCATCCCGACCTGGCCGCCAAGTCGCCCAACACCAGTGCGCTCGACGAGTTGCAGATGGAAGGCGTCGACATCCTGGTGGAAATGCTGGATCTGTGCCGCGAGGATCCGGATCAGACAACCGCCCGGTTGCTGGAACGCTTTCGCGATTCCTTTTTGCATCCGTATCTTGGGCATCTAGCGCATCGCGACACCCATGTCGTCGACGACAACGAAGTGCGCGTGGAGCATTTCCGAGAAATCATTCACACGCTGCTCGATCGACTGAGAAGACAACGTCACAATGCACTCCTTGAGAAATCCCGCCGACGTCCGCTGGAGCCGCATGAAAAGGACGAGTTGCTCTCTCTGCAGCAGGAGCGGCTTGCCCCGGCCGTCCTGTCCGAATAACGGCGGATCTTGGGCGACCCCGGCCGCTCCCGTATCCCGGGAATGCTCCGAAAACCGAGCCCGGCGGGATGCGTCTCGGCCAAAGTCAGTTCGGATTTTTCTCAAATACTTGAAAATTCCCGTCTTCGAACCAAATATAAATCGATAACCCATTGCAAAATGGGATGCGACAGGAGTTGTCCTGCCGTCACTTCGTGACAATGCGATATAATTGCGGCCTTGCCTTTTCCGGGGTCCTGCGCCCGGATTACCGCTGTCGCTAACTCAATACGGGGCGAACCAAGATGAGCAACCGGGAAACAGACAGCCAGACCGAGGAATTCGATCTGGACGATTACGAGGAAGAGGACACCGAGGATACGGAGTCCTCGGGTGAAACGCCGGATACCAGCGAAAAGCCTGCTGTTGCCGCTCCCAAGGCGAGGTCTCAGTCGGATTTGAAAAAGCTGGTTCTCAAGGGCCGGTCCCAGGGCTTCTTGACCTATGCCGAAATAAACGACCACCTTCCCGAAAACATGCATGACACCGACCAGATCGAGGTCGTTGTGAACATGATCAACGACATGGGAATCGAGGTCGTCGACAAGGCTCCGGATACGGACAGCCTGGCACTGAAGCGGGACAACACGGAAGATCAGGAGGTGATGGAAGAGGTCAACGCGGCTCTGAAGACCGCCGTTGAAAGCGAATTTGGCCGAACCACGGATCCCGTGCGCATGTACATGAGGGAGATGGGGACGGTCGAGTTGCTGACCCGGGAAGACGAGATCCGCCTTGCAAAGCGGATCGAGGCGGGCAACCGCGAAAGCATCGCGGCCATGTCCATCACCCCGGTCGTGCTGCGCAAGCTGATCGCATTCATCGAAGCCATAGAACGGGGCGACATGAAGCTCACCGAAGTGGTGGTGAATTTCATGGATCTGGAATCGCTGTACGATGAAACCGTGGCCGTCCCGGGAGAGCCCGGGCAAAATGCCGCGGCAGAGCAGGAATCGCCCGGCGGGCCCGATCCGGATGAAGCCGTCAAACGCTTCACGAAGATCAAGCGTTCCGTGCAGTCGATGGAGCGTGCGATAGAAAAGCACGGTATCCAGAGCAAGCGCGTGCTGAATATCCGGAAACGACTGGGACAGGAGTTGATCCAGATCAAGTTCGTGCCGGCGAAGTTCGACGAAATGTCGAACTGCCTGAAAGCCTGCATGGACGAGGTGAAGGAATGCGAACGCAGCATCCGGAAGTATTGCGTCGACTACGGCAGGATGCCGCGCAAGCTGTTCCTTGAGAAGTTCCGTGGCCGGGAAGCGGATCTCGAGTGGTTCGACGAGTTTGTCCGCGAACACGGTGGCCAGTACTCCCGGCTTCCCCGGTACCGCGGGAAAATCGAGGATCTGACCCACAAGATGCTCAAGGTCGAAGACAAGGCCGGGCTCGAGTTGCAGGAGTTGCGCAACCTGATCCGCGACCTGTCGACGGGAGAGGCAAAGGCGCGAAGGGCAAAGAAGGAGATGGTCGAGGCCAACCTTCGGCTGGTCATCTCGATCGCCAAGAAATACACCAATCGCGGATTGCAGTTTCTCGACCTGATCCAGGAAGGCAATATCGGCCTGATGAAAGCCGTCGACAAGTTTGAATACCGTCGGGGCTACAAGTTCTCGACCTATGCAACCTGGTGGATTCGACAGGCGATCACGCGCTCGATTGCCGATCAGGCCCGGACCATACGCATTCCGGTGCACATGATCGAAACCATCAACAAGCTGAACCGGGTCTCGCGCCAGATTCTGCAGGAAAAGGGAAGGGAGCCGTTGCCGGACGAGCTCGCCGAGCGCATGGAACTTTCGGAAGAGAAGGCGCGCAAGGTGCTGAAAATCGCGAAGGAGCCGATTTCCATGGAAATGCCGGTCGGGGATGACGAGGATTCGCATCTTGGCGATTTCATCGAAGACAAGAATATCCGGGCACCGATCGACATTGCGACCTCCTCGGGCCTCAAGAACGCGACGGAAGGGATTCTCAAGTCGCTCACCGAGCGGGAAGCGAAGGTCCTGCAGATGCGTTTCGGCATCGGGATGAACACGGACCATACCCTCGAAGAGGTGGGCAAGCAGTTCGATGTCACGCGGGAGCGGATTCGCCAGATCGAGGCCAAGGCATTGCGGAAGCTTCGCCATCCGAGCCGGTCCGAGCAGCTCAAGAGCTTTCTGGACAACAATTGAAGCGTTTACCCTGATGAGGCGGGTTGCTACAATCAGCCCGCATCGCCGGGATTGAGTCCTGCGTTGCCTCGACACGGTGTATTTCGGGGTTTGGCGGACATCCGGGGGCCTGTAGCTCAGTTGGTTAGAGCAGGGGACTCATAATCCCTTGGTCGTAGGTTCAAGTCCTACCGGGCCCACCAACTTCCTTGGGTCTATACCGGGCGCACAGGTAACAGTTTCGGTGTTCCAGGACGTACGACTATCATGACTTTGGTAACAGTCAAACCGAAGTTCCGGGTCACCATCCCGGCCAAGCTGCGCAAGGACATCAATCTCCAAGAGGGTGACATCATGGAGGCAGTCCGCGTCGACGATGGGATTCTGTTCAGGGTCAAACGGGCGGTGGATCAGGACACAATTTCTGACAGAATCGCGTCGACGCTTGCGGAGGTGCGTGTGCCACCTGAGGATACAGGGCGCTCTGAGAATGAGGTAATGGAAGACGCGATCGCGGAAATTTCGGCATCGCGCCGTGAGCGTCGCGACCATGAAATATGAGGGTGGCGTTGCAACCGGTGCGACACCCTGATTGACCAGAATCAACAACTTCACCGAACAAACCCCGAAAGCAATGCGGAAAATCGTGAGCAGACATCTGGTGGTAGACGGCATGCGCATCGCGTACCAGGTGTATGGATGCGGTGAACCTGTCGTCCTGATCCACGGAACCCCGTCGTCATCTTATATCTGGCGCAACGTCCTGCCCCAGTTGCTTGATGCCGGATACCGGGTGTACCTGTACGACCTCCTCGGATACGGCTCTTCCGAGCGTCCCCAGGACTCGGATGTCGACACCTCGGTGACAGGACAGGTCGCGATACTGGAGAATCTGATGGAGTCATGGGAGTTGTTTGACGCGCACATCGTCGCCCACGACATCGGTGGAGCCATCGCGCAGCGCTTTGCAATCGAATGCCGTCCGCGAACCCGGTCATTGACGCTGATTGATACCGTCAGCTTCGACAGCTGGCCATCGAAACGCACACGAGAGCAGATGCGCGAGGGCCTTGAGGAACTCGAGATGAAATCCGACAGGGAGCACCGGGAGCATTTTCGGGAATGGCTGCTTTCGGCGGTGCACGACAAGAAGCAACTCATCCAGTCCTCGCTCGACGTGTATCTCGATCTCATTTCCGGACCGGTTGGAAAGGCCAGCTTCTTTCAACACCAGGTAAGACATTACGATTCCAAGCACACGGAAGTCATTGCGGATCGACTGGGAGAACTCGGGGAAGTGCCCGTTCAGCTCATCTGGGGCCAAGATGATCAATGGCAGAATGTCGCATGGGCGCACAAACTGCACGACGCGATTCCCGGCTCCCTTTTGCACATCCTGGAGAACTGCGGTCATTTCGCCATGGAAGACAAGCCGGAGGAGATTGGCCGGCTGCTGGTGACCTTTCTGGAAGAAGCGAAACCCTTTGGGAGGCAACGTCAGTCAGCCTGATGCCGGGAGCCGATTTCGGCACAGCGGGAAATGTCGGGACCATCCCACGGTTCCGAATTATTTTCCGTGCAGGGTTCCTGTCTCGCACCCACCTGACTGTCCGACAAAGGAGCACGCAGAGCAGGACAGGCTCCGCCGGGGATGTTTGTCTTTCGGTCGTGCCGAATCAAATAATTTATTGTTCGCAAAATAAATGAAATTCTGGATCAGGAGCAGAAGAAAAGAGAGGTGGCAAACCTGCTGACAAAACTCAGGAAGGAGAAAGTCATTGAAAACATTAGTCCAAAGAAAGTGCCTGTGTGGGTGCTTGCAGAGAAAAAAGCAGAATAAAACGTAGGAATTGCAGAATAAATGCAGAATAAATTTCAATGGTCGATCATATGAAACTCAAAATATTTCACGCCTCTGTTACAAGAGAGCCATGCCGGAGTCCATGACCCATCTCGTGTTCCGTGTTGCGAGAGCCGACGATTCGATTGATATCGCCGAGTGCGTGCAAATGGCATACACGCCCTACATTGAGCGCATCGGCAAATCCCCGGGGCCCATGCTGGACAATTATGACCACATCGTCAGGGATCACCATGTGTTTGTGGTCGAAGACGAAGAACAAATCATCGGCGTTCTCGTTCTGATTGAAGAGAATAGCGGGATTCTTCTCGACAACATCGCATTGCGACCGGCCAGGCAAGGCCAGGGAATCGGCAGCCGGCTCATTGATCATGCAGAGGCCGAAGCACGCCGGCTAGGCTACAAGTACCTTGATCTTTACACCCATGAACTGATGACGGAGAACATCGCCCTCTATGCACGCCGGGGATACAGAGAAACCGGACACCGCATCGAGAAGGGCTATCGTCGGGTATACATGCGCAAGGCTCTCTGACCGTCCAGGCAAGACGTGCGTTCCTGAGACATGCCCGGAGGCGGGAAGTCCATCCGGTTCCGGAGGGTCGGAATTCGGATACAGACAGGCGCCTACAGCCATCCAACCCACTCCTGCTCGTCGACCACGACACCGTCGACATTGGTTTCCTGTGGCATAATGCTCAGGTCATGATTTCTTTGAAAATCGAGTTGGGGCAATCGAGGATTCCCCTGGAGTGCTCGGTGTTTGCGCATGACCAGGAACCGTTTGAGCAAATTCCTGTGCGGCAAACCGCCTGATCCTGCAACCGGATTTCACGTCCGCAATGAAGAGGTTCTTTAAATTTCTCTTTCCCGTTGTCTTCCTGGCAGTAGGATTCGCGGGATTTCAGTACATCACCGCCAATCGGGAAGACGCGCCCAGCCTTGCGCGCAAGACCCCCGAGCCGTTCGTTTTCGTCCAGCAGGTCTCCATCAGGGACGAGGTTCCCTCCGTGCGCCTGTTCGGCACGGTCGAGACACCCGATTTCGGATCGCTCACCGCAGCAGTCGAGGCCGATGTCGAGAAAGTTTCCGTCCTCGAAGGCGACAGCGTGAAAAAGGGGGACCTGCTGATCTCCCTGAACAGCCGGGACATCGAACTCGAAATCCAGCAGCGACAGGCCGAACTGCAAGAGATCGAGGCATCCATCAACAGCGACCGCGTCCGGCACGATGCGGACAAGCAAGCTCTGGAGACGGAAAAACGGCTGCTTGAGCTGATTCGCAAATCCGTTGAGCGGGCCGAGCGCCTTGTCGAAACCAGCGCGGGCAGCCATGCCACGCTGGACAATGCATTGCAGAATGAGGCGCGGCAGCAACTGGCCATCATCCAGAGAGAGCAGTCGATCAACGATTTCCCTGCTCGCCAGAAACAGCTCAAGGCGCGCCTCAACAAGGCGCGGGCCGGGCTGAGAAAGGCGGAGCGCGGCCTTGACCGGACGCGCATCGTGGCGCCGTTTGACGGCAGAATCGCGGAGGTCATGGTCACCATGGGGGATCGTGTCGCCCGGGGCGGAAAACTCTTGAATCTCTATAATGAATCCGGTCTGGAAGTCAGGGCCCAGGTTCCGTCCTCGTTCGTCTCGGCATTGCAGGGTGCGATCAACGAGAGCCGGCCGGTCGTGGCCCAGGCTGTTCACGAAAACCACCGGATCGAGCTGGCCCTGCACCGATTGTCGGCCCTGATCGAGCAGGGCCAAGGCGGTGTCGATGCCTTTTTCCGCTCCACGGCCGGGCAACTGCCCGCGCTCGGATCGACCCTCGCCATTCTGGTCTACATGCCGGTGCTGAAAGATGTCGTCCCGGTTCCCCCCGACGCGCTGTACGGCGGCAAGCGGGTCTACCTGGTTTCCGACGGTATTCTGGAGCCGCGGGAAGTCAGGCAGGCCGGAGTCCGCATAGAAGGAAACGGCAACCAGACGATCCTGCTGGACGGGTCCAGATTTTCACCCGGTGAATACATCTTGACATCCCGGCTGCCGCAGGCAGTCGGCGGACTGAAAGTTCGAATCGTGGAGCGGGATGGAAACGGATCCTGACAGCGCCGGCCCTGCAAGCAGCCGGGGTGGGCTGGTCGGCATCTTCTGCAACCATCCGGTCGCAGCCAACCTGCTGATGGCCATGATGCTGATGTCAGGGGTGTGGTCACTCGAACAGCTCAATACGCAGTTCCTGCCGACGTTCGAGAATGAAACCGCGCGGATCAGGGTAGTCTGGAGCGGGGCCAGCGCCGAGGATGTCGAGGCCCTGATCACCATCCCGCTTGAACAGCAGCTGCGGGACGTTGATTCACTCAAGGAAATGACCTCGACATCTGCCGAGGGCGTGTCCGCGATCACGCTGGAATTCACGGAAGGAACCGACATGGGGGAAGCGGTAGATCAGATCAAGGAGCGCGTGGACGCGACACGGGGACTGCCGACCGAGGCCGAGACTCCCGAAGTATCGAAAATCACCCGTTACGAGGAGGTCGCCCGTTTGCTGGTAACCGGTTCCGGGGATGTCAACGAACTGCGCGGCCTGGCCTACCGGTTCGAGAGCGAACTGCTTGATCGGGGCATCGCAAGTATCGAGATAAGGGGCCTGCCCAAGGAGCAGATCGCGATCGAGGTGCCCACCTATGAACTGAGACGGCTCGGCCTGTCGCTCAACGAACTCGGCCAGCGGGTCGCCGCATGGTCAAGGGATGTCCCGCTGGGCATCATCGGCCGCGACCAGACTTCCCGACAGCTGCGCTTCCAGGAACGCCGGGAAACGGCCGCGGCGTTTGCGGGAATACCTGTCGTCGCCGACCAGCAGGGCCGACTGTTGATCCTCGGCGACATCGCCGAAATCTCGCGCAAGCCCAAGCCTGACGGGGAAACGCTGAGCTACAAGGGACGGGCTGCGGTTGAACTGATCATCAAGCGTACAGAAAACGCAGACAGCCTTGAATCGGCACAGATTCTGGCAACGTGGGTCGAGGAAACCCGGCCTCAGCTGCCCCGGGGAATCGAATTGATCACGTTCAACCAGCGCTGGGAACTCATCCAGGACCGGATCAACATTCTGGTCAAGAATGGCTTGAGCGGACTGGTGCTGGTGGTGATGATCCTGTACCTGTTCATGTCCTCCCGGGTGGCTTTCTGGACGGCGGTGGGGATACCGGTCTCCTTCATGGCCTCGCTGTTCATCCTGCACCTGTCCGGAGGCAGCATCAACATGGTCAGCCTGTTTGCCCTGATCATGACTCTTGGCATCATCGTCGACGACGCGATCGTTGTTGGCGAAGATGCCATGTCTCGATACGAATCCGGGGTCCGGCCAAGCATCGCCTCCCTGTCGGCGGCAAAGAGAATGATGGCCCCGGTCTTTTCCTCTTCGCTCACCACCATCTCCGCATTCATGCCGCTGTTTCTGGTCGGCGGCACCATTGGCGCAATCATGCAGGCCATCCCGCTCGTTGTGGTCTGTGTCATCATTGCTTCCCTGATCGAGTGTTTTCTCATCCTGCCCGGACACCTGACCCATTCGTTCCGCCGAATGGGAAATTATTCTCCCGGACGGGTACGCCAAGCCCTGAACAACGGATATCTGCATATCAGGGAAAAACGGTTCCGGCCGCTGATCGCCTTCTCCGTCTCAAACCGGTGGAGCGTACTCGCCATTGCTCTCGCCATCATGCTTGTCACGGTCGGCTGGGTGCAAAGCGATCGAGTAAATTTCACATTCTTCCCGTCCACCGAAGGCGACAGGATCTATCTCAACCTGGGCTATGTTTCCGGGACATCCTCGGACAAGGTCAAAAATTACCTGCAGATCGCCGAAGAAAGACTCTACGAGGTGGAACGGGAATCGGGTGAAGAACTGATTGCGCTGGTTCTTCGCCGCTACGGGGCCACCGAGGGCCGTTTCGGCTCCACGCAACGCGGCGAGCATCTTGGCGCCTTGAGAGTCGAACTGGTCGCTCCCGACCAGCGCCAGACGCGAAACAGCGACATCATAAAGTCCTGGCGAAGCAAACTGAACCGGGAGCCCGGCATCGAAATGCTGACACTGATTGACCAGCGGGCGGGCCCGGGATCCAACGACATCGATCTCAAGATCCACGGACAGGACATCGGCCGGGTCAAGCAGGTCGCCGAATCGGTCAAGAGCGTGCTGTCGGAAATTCCGGGACTGACCGGCATCGGCGACGATATCCCCTATGGCAGGGAACAGCTGGTGCTGTCACTCAATCCCACTGCCGAGGCGCTGGGCCTCAACGTCGACTCCGTGTCCCGGCAGCTTCGTGCCGCCTACGACGGTTATCTCGTGCAGGAACTGTCCGACGGCTATGACGACGTGGAGGTCGTTCTGTTGCTGCCGGAACGTGAACGAAACGCCCTCGCCAGCATTTCCGGGATCGACATCGTGCTTCCCAACGGCCGTACGGAGTCGATGGCCAGCCTGGTCGATATCTCCACCAGGCGCGGCTTTGAAACCATCCGGCACTCCAAGGGGAGGCTCGCAATATCCGTCAAGGCCGACGTGGACCACACCATCAACAACGCCAACTCCATTGTTCAAACGCTGGAAGCCGACATCCTGCCGACCCTGGCTGCCGAGCACGGGGTCACCTATGCCTTTGAAGGCCGACAGACGAATCAGCGCGAAACCCTGGCCGACATGCGGCTGGGCGCGATTCTCGCCCTGATCCTGATCTATCTCGTCCTGTCCTGGGTTTTCGGTTCCTACGGCTGGCCGCTAGTGGTCATGGCCATCATTCCTTTCGGCTTTATCGGCGGGTTGTGGGGCCATGTCCTCATGGAGCACGATGTCACGGTCCTGTCCCTGTTCGGCTTTTTCGGTCTGTCCGGAATCGTTGTCAACAATTCCATCATCCTGCTCGTTTTCTACCAGCGCTTCCGCAAAGTCGGCATGGCGGCCTTTGACGCCATCGTTGAAGCCGCCTGCAGCCGCCTGAGAGCCGTGCTGCTGACCTCGCTGACCACCATCGGCGGCCTGACTCCGCTACTGTTCGAAACGTCCATCTCCGCCCAGTTCCTGATCCCGATGGCGATCACGCTGGCTTTCGGGCTGGCATTTGCGACTTTGCTGGTGCTGTTCCTGGTGCCCTCGCTGCTGATGATGTACGAAAACCTGCACGCACGACTTGTCCCGTCCGCGGACATGGCACCCGGCCACAGCGAGTGATCCACAGGCCGGGAAACCGCCCTATTT
This sequence comes from Gammaproteobacteria bacterium, assembly GCA_009841725.1. Lineage (GTDB taxonomy): Bacteria > Pseudomonadota > Gammaproteobacteria > Arenicellales > Poriferihabitantaceae > Poriferihabitans. The sequence goes on along the minus strand of VYGS01000043.1, from coordinate 6,060 downwards.
CCGGCTTTTCTTGAGCAGGTCGCTCACCAGGAATGCGAGTTCCACCGATTGTTCAGCATTCAGCCTGGGATCACAATGGGTGTGGTATCGGTCAGACAGGTTTTCCTCCGAAATGGCCCGGGCCCCGCCGGTGCATTCGGTCACATTCTGTCCGGTCATTTCCACATGGATGCCCCCGGCATGCGTGCCTTCGCTTTCGTGGATTTCGAAAAAGGACCGGACTTCAGACAGAATATTCTCGAAGGGGCGTGTCTTGTAGCCGTTTCGCACGATGGTGTTCCCGTGCATGGGATCGCATGACCACACCACTTTCCTGCCGTGCTGCTCGATCGCCCGGATCAGGGGCGGCAAGCCGTTGCCGATCCCCTCGTGCCCGAAGCGGGTGATCAGGGTCAGCCGTCCGGGCTCATTCTCGATGTTGAGCATCTCGGTCAGACGGACCAGTTCCATCGGATCCAGGCTGGGCCCGCATTTGATGCCGATTGGATTGCCGATTCCCCGGCAGAACTCGACGTGGGCATGGTCCGGCTGCCGGGTGCGGTCACCGATCCAGAGCATGTGTCCCGAGGTCGCATACCATTCCCCGGTGGTCGAATCGGTCCGTGTCAGAGCCTCCTCATAGCCCAGGAGCAGCGCTTCATGGCTGGTATAGAAACTGGTCTGGCGCAGCTGGTAGTTGGCGTCCGCAGTAATGCCGATGGCCCTCATGAATGCCATTGCTTCGGAAATGCGCTCGGCCACCTCTTCGTAATGCTTGCCCTGTGGCGAGTCGGAAACGAATGCGAGCATCCAGTTGTGCACATTCTCAAGGTTCGAGAATCCCCCGTGCGAGAAGGCCCGCAGCAGATTCAAGGTGGCCGCGGACTGCCGATAGGCCATCTTCTGCCTTTCGGGATCCGGAACCCTGGCCGTCGCATCGAATTCGATGCCGTTGATGATGTCTCCCCGATAGGAAGGCAGCGTCATCCCGTTCCGGGTTTCCGTGTCGGATGACCGCGGCTTGGCGAACTGTCCGCTCACGCGACCGACCTTCACAACCTGGCACGATGCCCCGTAGATCATGAGCACCGCCATCTGCAGCATCACCCGGAAATAGTCGCGGATATTCTTGCCGTCGTGTTCGGCAAAACTTTCCGAGCAGTCGCCGCCCTGCAGAAGAAATCCCCGGCCCTCGCAGACCTCTCCCAGCCGTTTCTTGAGGGCTCTGGCTTCGCCTGCGAACACCAAAGCCGGCCAGCCGGATATCTGCTTCTCGACCCTTCTCAGATGCTCGGGGTCGGGATAGGCCGGAATCTGGCAGACCGGGCGTTCGCGCCAGCTGTCCGGCTTCCACTCGTCCTGCGCGCTCATCTCGGCGGATCCTCGTCATGCGAGAGCAGATCGTTCACCGGCTCATACCAGTTGGCCCTGGAGGCAAACCAGATGTTGCAGTCCGGTTTCCGGCCGGGATCGTCATCCAGCGCGCCCAGCGGAGTGACCGCAACTCCCCGCTCGCTGCTGATGCGCGGCATGCCGGAACCGCAAAGTTCGCAGAACACTTGCGTAAAGTACTTCGCCTCCGGGATCTTGTAGCTTTTCAGATGCTCTTCGCCGTGGGTCACGATCACATCACTGTCTGCCGTGAATCCATTGGTCGTGAACGCCGCCGAACGCGCGCGGCGACATCTTCGGCAATGGCAGTTGTATATAACCCGAAATGGAGCGGTGACCCTGAACCGTATGGCGGAGCAGAGACAACTGCCGCGCACAACCCCCGCCTCGGGCGAATCCGGCACCTCGGGAGAAAATACATCCAGATCCACGCCCGGCGGATGCCGGTCGTGTTTCGGAAGCCCGTCCGTCAATTCGAGCCATGGGGCCTTCGACGCGGCAAATATGTGGCAATCCGCCTTCGGGCCGTCGTCTTGACATCCGATCGGGATATAGACATAGTCCTCCTCTTCGTCGGGGTTTGGCACCACCGAGCCGCAACAACTGCAGAAAGAGCGGACAAGCGATGGCGAGGATCGATAGTTCCTCAAGGAATCCGTTTTGCCAGTCCAGCGGAAGCCCGACGTCGGCGCATAGGCATACGTTCCGAAAGCGGCCCCATGAATCTTCCGACACATGGAACAATGGCAGTGGTACACCGGGCAGGGCGTCGAATCGACTTCCCAGGTGATCCGTTCGCAAAGGCAGGAGCCTGTGTACATGGCGTATTCTCGGTAAATGCGGTATTTTAACTTAACGACTCCCTGGCACCCGTCCGGAATTCGCACCTGAACGAATGAACGCCTCATCAGAAAACTCCGCCACCCGGTCCCGACTCGTTATCGGGGCAAGGGCCCTTTTCGAAATCCTGGACAAGGATGTCCGGATCGTCGATCTTCGGCCGGATTCCGAGATTCAGGACGGCTTCATCCCGGGAGCCGCACGGCTCGAATACGGGCAACTGGTCCGCCGGATCGGGTATGCCGAAGGCATGCTGCCGACGAAAGAGGATCTGACCGCACTCCTGTCCGGTCTCGGTATCGGCGCCGAGACCCGAGTCATCGCCTGCGACCAGGATTCCGGCATCCGGGCCACCCGACTGCTCTGGACCCTGTATGCATGCAATCATCGCAATGCGGCCCTGCTTGACGGAGGCGTGGCGGCATGGCGAGGCGCCAAACTGCCGCTCGAGGAAACCCCGGCCCGGATCCGGCCCATGCCGTATCAATGCGCGATGGACGACACCGCCATCGCGGACTTCCGGTACGTGACGGACAGCATCGGCCACGACGACCGGCGCATTCTGGATGTCCGCAGTCCGAAGGAATATGACGGAATCGATGTGCGGGCACAACGAGGGGGCCATGTCCCCGGGGCCGTGCATTATGAATGGAGCAATGTGCTGGATGCCGACAAGCGCCTGAGAAACCCGGACGCCATCCGCTCCGAACTTCTCTCGGCCGGGATTGACCCGACCCTTGAAATCATTCCCTATTGCCAATCGAACCGGCGTTCCGCCCACATGTTTCATGTCCTGAAATGGCTGGGATATCCCCGGGTCCGCGCTTACGCGGGCTCCTGGTCTGAATGGGGGAATTCAGGATCTGCTCCGATAGACACGAATCCACGAAATCCGACCACTTAGGACATGACAATGGCAATATTGCAATCAAAGCATCATCATGCATGCATGTCCTGCAGGTGATCAACCATGCCGATACTGACCATTCGCAATCTTCCAGACGAAGTGCACCGCGCCTTGCACATGCGGGCATCCCTGCGAGGCCGCAGCATTGAGTCGGAAGTGCGCACTATCCTGAAAGAGACGGTATTGCCAGAGAGTCGCGCCACACTAGGGACTCTGCTGACCGCCATCGGTCGGGATGCCAAACTGACGGAGGAGGAATTTTCTGAATTCGTACAACGCGATACCTCTTCAGCCCGACCGGTTGATCTCGAGTGATCCTGATTGTGATACGAACGTGGTGTCGAAAAACTGCTGCGCGCCTCCCCGAAACCGCGTGTCGCGGATGGAGGCTATGGCTTTGATAGCAATGGAAACAATGGCTATTGCTATTGATCATGCAGACCTGCTATCTATCGTTTGAAACTACCGGGCTGAATCCTGCGGATGATGAAATTGTCGAGATCGCAATCTTGGACAATCAGGGTGCGGCCCAAGTCGATACCCTGATCCGGCCCGCCTGTCTCACCGAGTAGCCGAAAGCGCAGGCCGACCTCGTTGCTGGGCGCAGCCGCCTATTCGCAACAAATCCAGGTTGTGGCGATGTACTTGACGCCGGCCTCAAGCGTATTTCCCCGGTGAAGATGCGTCCAGAAGGGCGGGAACAGGATGAGCGTGCCGGCCTTCGGGCGGATGCTCAGATTCTGGAAGAAGAATTCCGTTTCACCGCCCGCTCCGATACAGTCGTTCAGGTACCAGATCGCGACCAGTTGCCGCTTCGCGAAGTCGCCCGGCCCGCTGTCGACATGCCAGTGATAGAATTCCCCGGGCCCGGTTTTCTGCAGGTTGTACCCGATGTCGTGAAACCGGTTCGCCTGGAAGAAGGGGTGCAGACCCGCGATGCGGGACAACCCCTGCGTCAGTGAATGCTTGAGCGCGTCGTCGACATCTTTCCAGTCTTCCCGGCCGCTGATCCGCAGATCGGTGGAACACTTGATATCCTTGCGGACTGCCGCGCCCTGCCCGATTCGCCCCGGATACTGCTGCTCGGTGCTCGACTCGAAACGCCTGATCATTTCCCCGCAGGTCGCGCTGTCCAGCGCTCCGTCGAATGCGTACACGAACGTCCCCGGTCCAAGCTCCCTGAAATCGCCGGCGGCACCCGACCCCGGCTTCGCGTCCATGCCGGACATCGCTCGTCTACAGATCTCCCGTCCGGATCCGGACAACGCCGGCCGCATCCATCGGGCCCATCGCGGCCTCCAGCGATCCGTCAAGATCGATGGCCCGGCAGGCATCCTCGATCAGCACCACCTCGAACCCTTCCCGGCGGGCGTCGAGCGCCGACCAAGCAACACAATAATCGGTTGCCAGTCCGGCCAGATAGAGCCGGCTGAAACCCCGATTTTTCAGATAGCCGGACAGCCCGGTGGCCGACGACTGGTCATTTTCATAAAACGCGGAATAGGAATCGATTCTGGGCCTGAACCCCTTGCGGACGATCAATTCCGCGCCGGTGACTTCGAGATCGGTATGAAAGCTCGCGCCGTCGGTTCCCTGGATGCAGTGGTCCGGCCACAGCACCTGGGTTCCGTACTCGAGTTCGACCGTCTCGAACGGCGCCTTGCCGGGATGTGCCGAAGCGAATGACAAGTGGCCGGCAGGATGCCAGTCCTGGGTCAGCACCCGGTGCTCGAATGCGGTGGAAATGCCGTTGATAACCGGTACCACCTCATCACCGGCGGGCACCTCCAGAGCGCCTCCCGAACAGAAATCGTTCTGCACATCGATAACGACGAGACAATCGGTTGAATTGTCGATCATGGCCAGTCACCAAAGTCCACGCGGCGCCCGGAAAATCCCGTCCGATTGCTCCGACGTTCGCCCATCAGGGATACACCTTCGGCACGAATGTCTGGTGTGACCAGTGCGGACGCTCGTAATCGTCCTTCTTTTTTCTGGGCGGAAGCTCCACGTGCGGATCCAGCACATCCTCGTAATCGAAGCAACTCAACAGATGGTGAATGCAGTTCAGACGGGCGTGTTTCTTGATGTCGGCATCCACGACATACCAGGGCGCATGGTCAAGGTCCGTGTGCTCGAACATGACATCTTTCGCCTTTGAATACTCGATCCACCGGTCTCTCGCTGCAATGTCCATCGGGCTCAGCTTCCATCGCTTGGTGGGATCCTTGAGCCGTGCCTGGAACCGTTTTTCCTGTTCCCTGTCACTGACGGAAAACCAGTATTTGATCAGGCATATGCCGCTTCGCACCAGCAGTTGCTCGAACTCGGGACAGGAGCGCAGGAACTCCTGATATTCCTCTTCGGTGCAAAATCCCATGACACGCTCCACTCCGGCGCGGTTGTACCAGCTCCGGTCATACAGCATGATCTCCCCGGCGGCGGGAAGACGCTCGATGTAACGTTGAAAGTACCACTGGGTTTTCTGCCGCTCGGTGGGCGCCGGCAAGGCGATCACGTGGCAGATTCTCGGATTCATGGCTTCGGTGATACGCTTGATCACTCCGCCCTTGCCGGCCGCGTCGCGACCCTCGAAAATCACGACCGCACGCACGCCTCTGGCCTTGACCCATTCCTGCAACTTGACCAGTTCCACTTGCAACCGGCGCAATTCCCGAACATAGTCGCGATTTCGGATCACGCCGTCCTTGCGGACTCCGATCTTGCGATTCGTTTTCGCCTTGTCACGTGATTTTGCGGGGGGCATGGTTTCGTTTGATCTGGCCTGGGCGGTATCCGACGCCGGAACCCCGGCCATTGCCAGCCGAGGCATTGTGCCGCATATTCCGAAGTATAGCCAGATTCCCCTGTAATTTGCACGCCTGACGTCTCACGCCCTGTACCCGTCACCCCGGCCATCGGCTCCAAACCCCCCCCCCAAG
>VYGS01000038.1:14100-16846 GCA_009841725.1 Gammaproteobacteria bacterium | reverse complement strand
GGCTCGGGCTGTTTGTGGTGAAACTGATTGCGGAATACCACGGCGGCAGCCATCATGCCGCCAACCGGACGGACAAGCCGGGCGTGGTGTTTACCGTCTCGATTCCCCTGCTTGACGATCAGGGGGATTCGAAGCCGGCCCTGGGACTCGAGCCGCCGGGAGTGGAAATGGATGTGTCACGCCAGAGGCATGCCTGAGAAGGTCACCAGGTTCCCACTCTCCACTGTCTCACGTTCTGAATGTCACCCAGTTCGGTTTCGTCGGCATTCCAAAGATTGCTCTTGAGATCGTTGTTCCGGTAGACCTCGTACAGGCCGTTGTCCCGATCAACCGTGATCCGGTCAAGCCTGCCGCCGATTCGGTATTCGACAATCGTGTAGCTGTCGGTTTCCTCGGCATCCGCCTCAACGAGCGGCTGCCCTTCGTTTTCGGGTATCTCTTGCTGTTCCTCGGCAAGGCATGGCTGGAAACAGGCCAGTGCCAGCAATGCCAACGCACAACACCCGTGACGGCCTGTGTTGATCATCAATTCTTTCGCCTGCAATTCGTTCATGACAACATGCCTGGGCAACCGATAATCCCATTGTAGCCCATGGCGGCGTGATTCGGGAAGAAGAAGTACCCAAACCGGGCAAGGGCCGGCGCACAATCCCCGGCGATGCTTCCGCGGACGATTGTCGACAAGGGTATCCACGCTGTTTTATGCGTATAATCTCCTTTGCAATCATAACCAGAGGAGGATTCTTATAATGAAATCAAAATTCATTCCAACTGTATTGGCTGTCGGCATGCTGTCGACTTCCGGCTTGGCCGGCGCCGCGGAGAGCGTCAATATCGGCGCCCCGTCCTGGACCGGCGCACAGGCCATTGCCAACCTGATCAAGGTGGTCGTGGAAGAGAAGATCGGCGGCACCGCGGAACTGGTTCCCGGCTCCAACGCCACGATCTTCCAGGCGATGGACCAGGGCAAGGGCGATATCGACGTGCATCCCGATGTCTGGCTGCCCAACCAGGAGAACTTCACCAAGGAATATGTCGACGGCAAGGGAACAGTGGTGTTGAGCCAGAACCCCTACGAGGGAAAGCAGAATTTCTGCGTTTCCAAGGCGTTTTCCGAGGCGAACAACGTGACCTCGATTTTTGACCTTGCCCGTCCGGAAATTGCCGAGATGATGGACGCCGACGGCAACGGCAAGGGGGAGGTCTGGATCGGGGCGCCGGGCTGGGCTTCCGCCAACGTGAACGAGGTCAAGGTCCGGGACTACGGGCTGATGGACTTCATGGAGCCCGTGCGCGCGGAACAGAGCGTGATGGTGGCCGAAGTCGGCGACCGGATCAACAAGAACATGGGCTATGCCTTCTATTGCTACGCGCCCCACGCAATCTGGTATATGTACGACGTGGTCGCCTTGGAGGAGCCGGCGTTCGATCCGGAAAAATACATCATGATACAGCCGAAGGAGGATCCGGACTGGTTCGAGAAATCGAAGGTCATGTCCGAGGATGCGCTCAAAAGCGTCCAGGTCGCCTATTCGAAATCTCTGGAGGCCCGCTCCCCGATTATTGCCGGATTCCTCGCCAACATGTCCCTGGACACCGAGACGGTAAGCTACTTCGCGTTCGAGATCGCCGGCAAGGGGCGTGACGCGGCGGAAGTGGCCAGGGAATGGGTGGCTCAAAACGGCGAACGGGTGGACGGCTGGCTCGGCCTGTAGCCCTTCCCTGTCCGATGGATTTGGGCTAAGAAGCGCCGGCTTGTTCGGCGCTTCGATTATTCGAAACGGGCAAAGAAATGCCTGAGCCAGGCCATAGCGAAGCCGGTGCCATCCGGGTAGAGGGTGTCTGGAAGATCTTTGGCGACCAATGGAAAGATGCGCTTTCCGGCATCCGGGAAAACGGCTATTCCAAGGCGGAGGTGCTTGAGCGGTACAACTGCGTGGTCGGAGTGGCAGACGTCAGCTTCGAGGTGAAGCGGGGCGAGATATTCTGCATCATGGGCCTGTCGGGCAGCGGCAAGTCCACCCTGGTGAGGCACATCAACCGGCTTCTGGAGCCTTCCGCAGGACGCATCGTGGTCAGCGGACAGGATGTCATGGAGATGGAGGAAAACACGCTTCGGGGATTTCGCAACGAACACATCGCCATGGTATTTCAGAATTTCGCGCTGATGCCTCACCGCTCGGTGCTGGACAACATCGCGATGCCGATGGAAATACGCGGAATCGGCAAGAATCGCCGCATGGAGGTGGCCAAAAGAACCCTGGCCATGGTCGAGTTGGGCGGATGGGGCAACAAGTTCGCTCACGAGTTGTCCGGCGGCATGCAGCAGCGCGTGGGTCTGGCCCGGGCGATCGCCGCGAATCCCGAGATCCTTCTCATGGACGAGCCGTTCAGCGCACTGGATCCCCTGATCCGGCGCCAGTTGCAAACGGAGTTCATGGCGCTTGCCTCCGAAATGCAAAAGACCACGATATTCATCACCCATGACCTCGACGAAGCGGTACGCATCGGCCACCGGATCGCCATCATGCGCGACGGGAGGGTGGTGCAGGTCGGGCAGCCCGCGGAGATCGTCATGCATCCTGCTGACGACTACGTTGCAGACTTCGTTGCCGGGATTTCCCGGCTCAAGGTGGTGCGCGCCGAAACGGTGATGCAACCCGTGGCGGAATTCGAGGCGGCACACGGACCGCTGCCGGAAGACGCTCCGGCGTTTCAGCTTGCCGACAATCTGAGCGTCCTCATC
>VYGS01000038.1:0-14090 GCA_009841725.1 Gammaproteobacteria bacterium | reverse complement strand
GTCCTCATCCGCGCGGCCATTGACAGCGACCTGCCCTTTTGCATCAATGACAGCGCCGGGAATGCCGCGGGCGTTATCACCCGCTCCGACCTGTTGAAAACAGTGATTGAGGGGACAGAGACATCATGAACCAGTTGGCGGACGAACAGCAATCGATGCACGGAATGGACGCCGGCGAACTTTCGGAGGACCACGAGGAACTGGTCCATGAATTCGTGGGAACCGGGCGGAACTATTATCTGCGCGTATTTCACAAGCTCGGCAGCCGCTCTGGGCTTCGCTGGAGCTTCAACCCGATGGCGACACTGCTGGGTCCGGTGTGGTACGGCATGCGAGGAATCTGGAACTGGTGTATGCTGTTCGCGGTTCTCGAGGCGTTCAGTTTCATCCAGATCGCCAGAGGACTTTTCGGGGATCTTGCCGCAGAGGCGAGAAACCGCATGGCGAGCGTGCAGGGTACGCTGGAATTCCGCCGCCAGCAACTGGAAACTGCCGTCGAGAACGATGCCGCCAACGTGGATGTGTTCAAACGAGCCATCGATTCGCTGGAATCCGGCATTCTGGAATTGCAGCAGGAAGTGGTCCGGATCGAGGAGAGTGCCATCACCGTGGCCATGACGGGGCTGGGCCTGCTGGTGCTCGTCAAGCTGGCGGAGGGCCTCATTGCCAACGCCATTCTCGAGCGCCGCTTTTCCGACTGGCTCAGCGACCGTTCCGTGGCCCACGGAATCGGCGGCCTTCGCATGGGGCTCAGCGGCTTTTTCTTTGTCGTCGTCGTTGCTGCCTGCGTGCTGCACTACAGCTTCCCCGGAAGATATTCGCTGCTTTTCGAGTTTCCCACCAATCCCGAATATCGTCTCACCGCCATCGAGTGGGTAAAGCAGTTCTTCGTCTGGGCCGTGCTCAAGGGCGAGTGGTTCTTTGACATCATCACGCTGGGAATCCGGACCCTCCTGGATGCCCTCGAGGTGGTGTTCGTGGAAACGCCGTGGATCGTGATCGCCAGTTTCATCGTGCTCTTGACCTGGCTGTCGGCCGGCCCGCGCACCGCGGTCTGGGCAGGAGCGTTCCTTGCCTACATGGGGGCCCTGGGCTTCTGGGTGAAGGCCATGACCACGCTGGCCCTGCTCGGAACGGCGGCGCTCATCAGCATTTCCATCGGCATTCCCGTGGGCATGTTCTGCGCCAGAAGGCCTCGGGTGTATGCCGTCCTTCGCCCGATCATGGACTTCATGCAGACCATGCCGGCCTTCGTGTTCATGATTCCCGTGATCGCCTTTTTCGGCACGGGAAAGCCCGCCGCAATCGTGACCACCATGATTTTCGGCGGCACTCCGGTGGTGCGCCTCACGGTGCTGGGGCTGCGGGGGGTGCCGGAGCATATCCGTGAAGCCGCCATTGCCTATGGCGCATCGAAATGGTATCTCTTGAGGAAAGTGGATCTTCCCCTGGCGGCGCCTTCCATTCTCGCCGGAGTGAACCAGACCATCATGCTCAGCCTTGCCATGGTGGTGGTGGCGTCCCTGATCGGGGCAAAGGGTCTCGGCGAGGATGTGCTCGAAGCACTGCAGTACGCCTCGGTAGGCCAGGGGATACTGGCCGGCTTCTCGATCCTCTTTTGCGCCATGATCCTGGACCAGATCGTGCAGGGCCGGCGCAAGGGGCAGTAATGCGCTGGCGATACCGCCGGACCGGCCGCGGACCGGCGGTGGTGCTGCAGCACGGGTTTCTCTGTGGTCCCGGGTATTTCGAGCAGCTCGCGGACGCGCTGAGCGACCGTTATGACGTGATCGTACCCACCCTGCCGGGATTTGCCGACCACGCATCGAGACCTGCGCTGGACAGCATCGCCGACTTTGCGGAATATCTCCTTGGAATGCTGGATCATGCCGGGGTCAACCGGTTTCACCTGCTCGGCCACTCCATGGGCGGCATGATCGCCCAGGAAGTGGCGCTCAAATCGGGGGCGCGCGTTGCCCGGCTGATCCTGTTCGGCACGGGGCCGATCGGAGAGATGCCCGGCCGTTTCGAGTCCCTTGAGGAAAGTCGCCGACGGGTCGAGGCAAACGGGCCCGAAAACATGATCGGGCGCACGGTGGCAACCTGGTTCATGCGGGGCGAGGAGGATCCTTCCTTTCCCGATGCTCTGGCGGTCGCACGGACAGCTTCTCTTGACGCCATCCTGGGCGGTTACCGGGCGATGCAGGACTGGCGCAGCCTGGAGAGGCTGGGGGAGATCCGAAACCCGACGCTGATTGTTTGGGGCGACGGCGACCGCTCCTACCGGCGGAGTCAAGTGGACAGTCTTCGGCGCGGCATACCGGATTCGCGTCTGGCGGTCATGCCCGGCTGCTCCCACAATGCCCATCTGGAAAACCCGAAATGCTTCCACGACTGCGTGACGGATTTTCTGGACGGGTGACCGTTTACCGAGACCTGCCCGAGCAAATCCATCTCGCAAGGGCGAAAGCTATGGCGTTGAGTCGATTTTCCTGGCCAAGAGCAAGCCGCTGGACCAATCCAGTTTCAAGGTTTGCAACGCGGTATTCGATGTCAAGCACTCGATCAGACGGTTGACATCGGGCAGGTGATTTTCCAGCCAGCTTGGCTGGGGAAGCAAATCGTCGACAAGGTAGACGCCGCCGACCTTCAGCTTCGACAAGGCCAGATCCAGGCCTTCGAACTTTCCTGGCCACGCGTCGGCGAACAGGAGGTCCACGGACTCGTCATCCAGTCCTTCAAGAAAGTCCAGAGCATCCCCCTCGTAAAACGTCGCCCTCGGATCGCTGCCCAGATGCCGTTGGGCAACTTGCTGTACCGCACCATCAATATCCACGCTGATCAATTTTGCCTGCGCGTCCATTCCATCCAGAAGCCAACAGCTCGAAACGCCCGTTCCGGTACCCAATTCCAGAATGCTTCTGGTGGACGCCTCCCCGGCCAGAAACCGGAGCAGGCTTCCCGTCTGCATGTCGGAAGACATGTCGAAGCCCAGGGCAGCGGTTTCCCTGGATATCGCGTGCAATGGTTTCGGGGGTCTTGTGTCAAGGTCGCTGAACATCGAACTACTCCCATCAAGAATTTTCCGGTAAAGAGAAAGACGACATAATGGTCCACAAACCAATACCCGGCCCTTGCACTTCCCGGTGGTCCGGGATACTCTCGAACTCTCCGGTAACCGAAACAACGCCCCGATGTATTGACTTCGCAGGGACGCTTTACGTATCGACAGTCGATGGCACAGGACAAAAGGCTTATCCTCGTGGACGGTTCGTCCCTGCTCTACAGGGCGTATCATGCCATGGGAAGGGCGCCGCTCACCACCTCCGACGGGAGGACGACCCAGGCGATATTCGGCATGATCAATATGCTGAAGCGCCTGCGCAAGGACAGCAGCGCGGAGTTTCTGGCCGTCGTGATGGATGCCAAGGGCAAGACCTTCCGGCACGAGATGTATCCCGAGTACAAGGCGAACCGCCCGTCGATGCCGGAGGATCTGAGATATCAGAAGGACTATCTGGAGAAGATCATTCCCGCCATGGGGCTCACGCTGCTTTCGGTACCGGGGGTGGAGGCCGACGATGTCATCGGCACGCTCGCGGTCCAGGGCGTCCGGGACGGCTTTTACGTGGAAATCATAAGCAGCGACAAGGATCTGGCGCAGCTGGTCGGCGAGCGGGCGGTCCTGGTCGACACGATGAAGAATACGCGTCTCGACAGGCAGGGTGTCGAAGCCAAGTTCGGCGTCCCCCCGGAGCGGATCATCGACTACCTCGCCCTGGTCGGGGACGCGTCCGACAACATTCCGGGCATCCCGAAGGTCGGGCCGAAGACCGCGGTCAACTGGCTCAAAAAATTCGGCGATCTCGACGGGGTCAGGCATCACGCCGACGGGATCACGGGAAAGGTGGGCGAAAACCTGCGGGACAACCTGCAGCAGCTGGAGCTTTCCCGGGAACTGGTGACCATCGCGTGCGGTCTCGACCTGCCGGTCGGCCCGGAGGATCTCGGGATTTCCGAACCGGACCCGGACAGGCTCAGGGAGTACTTCGGCGATCTCGAGTTTCGCTCATGGCTCGAGGACATCGGTTCCGGGCATGACGCAGGAACCGGGGACGGCTCCGGGGATGCCGATTCCGGAAACTATGAAACGATCCTGGATACCGGGGCGCTGGAGCGCTGGATCGGCAAGCTCGCACAAAGCGACGTCTTCTCCCTGGACACCGAAACCACGTCGCTCGATCCGCACCAGGCCGAACTGGTCGGGATGTCCTTCTCGGTCGAACCCGGGGAGGCGGCCTACCTTCCGCTGAGGCACGAGTATGCGGGAGCGCCGGCCCAGCTGCCGTTCGACGGCACGCTGGCCCGGCTCAGGGCAATCCTCGAGAATCCGGACAAGCCGAAGACCGGACAAAACCTCAAGTTCGACATCGAGGTGCTCAATCGCCACGGCATTTCCCTCTCGGGGGTGACCCACGACACGATGCTGATGTCCTACGTGCTCGATGCCGGCAGTTCCCGGCACGACATGGATACGCTTGCCCGCAAGCATCTGGGCAGAGAGACGGTCAAGTTTTCGGATATCGCCGGAACCGGAAAAAACCAGCTGACCTTCGACCGGATTCCGCTGGACGTTGCGGCGCATTACGCCGCCGAGGACGCCGACGTCACCCTCCGGCTTCATGGTGTCCTCAGCCGGGAGCTTGAACGGCATGAAGACCTCGAGAAGGTGTTCAGGACCATCGAGCTTCCGCTGATGGCCGTGCTCATCAGGACCGAGTCGAACGGGGTCAAGGTTGACGCGGACATGCTGCATCGCCAGTCGACCGAGCTGGCCAACAAGCTCATGGCGCTGGAAGAGCACGCCCACCGGCTTGTCGGACGGCCCTTCAACATGAACTCGCCGTCCCAGATTCAGGAAATCCTGTACGAGGATCTCGAGCTGCCCGTCTTGAAGAAAACCCCCAAGGGCCAGCCGTCGACCGCCGAAACCGTGCTGCAGGACCTGGCTGCGCAGGGACACGAGCTTCCCGACATCATTCTCGAGCACCGGGGACTGGCCAAGCTGAAGAGCACCTATACCGACAAGCTGCCGTCCCTGATCAACCCCCGGACCGGACGCATCCACACGTCCTATCACCAGGCGGTGGCTTCGACCGGCCGGCTGTCCTCGTCGGATCCGAACCTGCAGAACATTCCCGTCAGGACCGAGGAGGGCCGCCGCATACGGGAGGCGTTTGTCGCGGAGAAAGGCCACCTGATCCTGTCGGCCGACTATTCCCAGATCGAATTGAGAATCATGGCCCATCTGTCCGGCGACAAGGGCCTTTTGGCCGCATTCCACGAAGGCGCCGACGTGCACACCGCCACGGCGGCCGAGGTATTCGGGATCGAGCCCGGCTCGGTCGACCCCGAGTACCGAAGACGGGCCAAGGCCATCAATTTCGGCCTGATCTACGGCATGTCGGCATTCGGCCTCGCCCGTCAGCTCAGGATCAGCCAGCCGGAAGCGAAATCCTACATGGACATCTATTTCGACCGGTATCCGGGGGTCAGGCAGTACATGGAAACCACCCGGCAAAACGCCCGGGACAGGGGCTATGTCGGAACGCTGTTCGGACGCCGGCTGAACCTGCCCGAAATTCATGCCCGGAATGCGGCGGTCCGTCAGTACGCCGAACGCACCGCCATCAATGCGCCGATGCAGGGAACCGCCGCCGACCTGATCAAGCTGGCGATGATCGCCATCGACGAGTGGCTCGAAAGTGCCGGCCTTAAGAGCAGGATGATCATGCAGGTGCACGACGAGCTGATCTTCGAGGTGCCGCACGCCGAGGTCGACCGGCTCACCGAAAAGGTCAGGGACCTCATGTGCAGCGTCGCCGAAATGGACGTCCCCCTCGTTGTTGAAGTGGGTACCGGGCCCAACTGGAAAGAAGCGCACTGACGTGCCGGTTGTCGTTGCCTGAATTCAGGATTTCAGGCAATATATTGCGATGCGGCATTCACTGGACCAACCGACCACGCATGTCTGAATCATCGGCCAACGACGTCTCCCGCAACCCGTCCCGATTCGGGCGGTTCGCCCTGCGGCGCATCCAGGCCACGCTGGACGGAACGGGCATCCGGATTGACGGGCCGAACCCGTGGGATCCGCAAATCCGGAATCCCGGATTCTACGCCCGGGTCCTGACCAGGGGCTCGCTGGGGCTGGGGGAATCCTATGTCGACGGCTGGTGGGAATGCGAACAGGTCGACGAGTTCGTCAACCGGATTCTGCGCTCTCCGGTCTCCAACAAGACCCGGTACGCCAGCCATCTGTTCTCGCGGATTCGCGCCAGGGTGTTCAACCTGCAGAAAAAGTCCCGGGCGGTCCAGGTCGGGGAACAGCACTATGATGCCGGCAACGACCTCTACCGGGCCATGCTCGATGAGAGAATGGTCTACACCTGCGGCTACTGGGCCCACAGCGACAATCTGGACGATGCGCAACGGGACAAGCTCGATCTGGTCTGCAGGAAGATATTTCTCAAGCCCGGCATGCGAATCCTGGACATTGGGTGCGGCTGGGGGAGTTTCGCGAAATTCGCCGCGGAACACTACGGGGCCGAGGTGGTCGGGGTCACGGTATCCAAGGAACAGGTGGCGCTGGGGATGGAGCTGTGCAAGGGGCTGCCGGTCGAATTGCGCTTCCAGGATTATCGCGACATCGACGAGAAATTCGACGCCGTGATCTCACTCGGCATGTTCGAACACGTGGGACACAAGAACTACCGGACCTACATGGAGGTCGTTCGCAACTGCCTGAAGGACCGGGGGCTGTTCCTGCTGCATACCATCGGCAAGAACAATTCGTGGCCCGGTGTCGATCCCTGGATATCGAAGTACATCTTTCCGAACGGCGAGATTCCCTCGCTGAAGCTCATCGCGGAATCCGTCGAACCCTTGATGCACATCGAGGACGTGCACAACTTCGGGCCGGACTACGACCGCACCCTGATGTCATGGTGCGACAACTTCATCCGGTACTGGTCCATACGGAACAACACGCCCGCCGACGAGCGGTTCCGTCGCATGTGGAGCTATTATCTCAAGGTCTGCGCCGGCGCATTCCGGGCGCGGGACCTCCAGCTGTGGCAGATCGTGATTTCCAAGGGCGCCCCCCATGGCGCCTACCGCCGGCCGGAGTGACTTTCAGGGCACACCGGATTTGTCCCGGGGAGCGCGCCGGATTTGCGAACCCGAAAAAAAAGGCCGCCGGGCACCCTTCAGGCACCCGACGGCCGGAGTAGTCCGTTCAGGCGATTACGCGAACCACCAGCGCTCAGCCATGCGCGCGTTGTCCATCATCCAGGTATTTCCTATCGTGCCGTTGTTCGCCAGGCCCGTGCTGGAAGCACCAACGTAGCTGGCAAACATCGGTACAATCACACCGCCTTCCTGGTTCAGGATCATTTGCATCTCGTGATAGATTGCCCTGCGCTTGTCCGAATCGAGTTCGACACGGCCCTTGTAGAGCAGTTCCTGGAAGCGGGGATGATCCCACTCGGAGTCGTTCCACGGGACACCCGCCTCGTAGGCCGTGGAGAACATCCAGTCCTCGGTGGTCCGGCCTGACCAGTAGCATGCGCACCAGGGCTTCTTGAGCCATACGTTCGACCAGTAGCCGTCTGCCGGTTCCTGGACCACGTTGATGTTGATGCCCGCGGCCTTGGCCGAAGCCTGGTACAGCTGCGCCGCGTCGACTGCGCCCGGGAAGCCGGCGTTCGATGCCGAAAGATCGACATTGAGCTCGCTCAGGCCCGCCTTGGACAGCAGGCTTCTGGCCTTGTCCGGATCGTATTCGGTCTGCGGCAGATCGGAAAAGTGATACTGGTTGGCGGGACCGATCGGATGATCGTTGCCCACCTGGCCGTGACCCTGCAGGATCTTGTCCACCATTTCCTGCCTGTTGATTGCATGCTTGAGCGCCTGGCGGACATTGTTGTCATGGAAGGGCGCGGTCTTGGACAGCATCGGGAAGGTGTAATGCTGGTTGCCCGTCACTTCAAAAATGCCAAGGTTCGGGTTGGCCCGCAGCAGCGGCTCGGTATTGAAATCAACCCGGTTGACCGCATCGACCTGTCCGGTCATCAGGGCGTTCATGCGCGCGGCGGTGTCGTTGATGGCAATCACCTCGACTTCGTCGAAGTGCCCGACGCCGTCACCCTTGTAATGGTCGGCGTAGCGCTTGGTCACCAGCCGCACGCCCGGGTCGAACGACTGGACT
This sequence comes from Gammaproteobacteria bacterium, assembly GCA_009841725.1. Taxonomy (GTDB): domain Bacteria; phylum Pseudomonadota; class Gammaproteobacteria; order Arenicellales; family Poriferihabitantaceae; genus Poriferihabitans. Next base: position 5,821 of record VYGS01000038.1, on the reverse strand, counting down.
GCGTACAGGCCGGTTCCGATCCCGTTCGCCATGGCCTCGGGAATCTGCCCGGCCGGGAACATGCAGATGTGATAGTCGGACATCAGGAACGGGAAGTCGGCGTTGCCCTTGTCCAGCACGAGCTGAACCTGATGCTCGTTCATTTTCTTCATCTCGGAAATATTCGAGACGATCGGCTGGGCCGCCGACTTGGCGCCTTCCGCCACATGCAGCTGCAGGGATTCGATGACATCGTCTGCGCCGAACGATTTGCCGTTGTGGAAGGTGACGCCCTTGCGCAGGTTGAACACCCAGGTCTTGGCGTCATCGGAGTCCCAGCTTTCCGCCAGTTCGCCGGTCAGCTGCCCGTCCGCGGCAATTTCCGTCAGACAGTCAAACACGGTACCGTGCCCCGACAGGATCATGAAGATATCCGAATGGGTGCGCGAATCCCAACTGTCCGATGTATTCGAACCGTCGAGTCCGAGCCGGAGTCTCCCGCCCTTTTTCGGCATCGAATGGGCGGGAATCGTCGGCATGAGGGATAGGGCCGTAGCCGCGGCTCCGGCCTTCAGTACATCACGTCGAGTTATGTTCATTGGTGAGTCTCCTCTTGGTTGGTGTGATTTAGGGAAGATAGCTTATCATGAAAGCATGCGATGGATGCGGGGTTGTCTCAGGCATCCTCCATCCGCTCGATTGCCGCGTCACCGATATTGTCCACGCCGCGCTGGTCGAGCAATTCGGTCAGCCAGTCCGGATCCATTTCCGGCACCGAGCTCAGCAACAGATTCGTGTAGTCGTGGTGCGGAGGGGTAAACATGTCGGTCTTGCCTCCGGCTTCCACGACCCGGCCGTCCTTCATCACGACCACCTCGTCGGCAATCGCCCGAACCGTCGCCAGGTCGTGGGTGATGAACATGTAGGCGAGGCCCAATGAATCCTGAAGGCGCGCAAGCAGCTTGAGAATGCCTTCGGCAACCAGCTGATCCAGGGCCGAGGTCACCTCGTCGCAGATAATGAACTTGGGATCGGCGGCCAGCGCCCGGGCAATCCCGATCCGCTGTTTCTGGCCCCCCGACAATTCCGACGGCAGACGGCCCATGAACTGGTCCGGATCAAGCTCGATCTGATCCAGCAACTCGGCCACCCGCTCGGTTTTCTCCTTGCCCCGCAGGCCCAGATAGAATTCCACGGGCCGGCCGATGATTTCCCGGATGCGCTTTCGGGGGTTCAGGGCGGTATCGGCCATCTGGTAGATCATCTGAACCTGCTTCAGCTGCTCGACGGAGCGTTGGCGATAGTCGGCCGGCAACGGCGTCCCGTCAAACTCGATCACGCCCTCGGAAGGTTTCAAAAGGCCGGTTATGCACCGGGCAACCGTGGACTTGCCGGAACCGGATTCACCGACCACCGCCACGGTGCGGCTGGCGTGCACATCGAATGACACGTCGTGAAGCACCGGCACGGTCCCGTAGGAGGCGGTCACGTTGCGAACCCGGACCACCGGCAATTCATCCTCCGATGCCAGAGGCTTCTCTTCGCGCGTGAAGCTGCGAACCGCCCACAGCGACTTGGTGTAATCCTGCTTCGGGTCGTCGAGCATGGAGCGCGTGTCGGACTCCTCGACCTGGTCGCCCTTCAGCAACACCTTGATCCGGTCGGCCATCTGGGCCACCACGGCCAGGTCGTGGGTAATGTAGATGGCGGCGGTATCGAATTGCTGAACGATGTCGCGAATCGCCGCCAGCACCTCGATCTGCGTCGTCACGTCGAGCGCCGTGGTCGGCTCGTCGAAGATGATCAGATCGGGCCGGCAGGACATCGCCATGGCGGTCATGGCCCGCTGCAACTGTCCGCCGGACACCTGGTGCGGGTACCGGAACCCGATTTCATCCGGATTGGGCAGCCGCAATCGCCGATACAGTTCAATCGCATCCTTCTCGGATTCCGAACGGCCGGAAACGCCGTGCTGGATGGGGGCTTCGGTATGCTGATTGATGATCTTGTGCGCAGGGTTGAAACTGGCCGCCGCGGACTGGGCGACATAGGCAATCCTTCTGCCCAGCAGGGAGCGCTTGGTCGCCGCATCCGCCGCAATCAGGTCGATCCCGTCGAATTCGACCGTGCCGCTGGCTATCCGGCATCCGTCCCGCGCGAACCCCATCGCCGCCAGGCCGAGGGTGGATTTTCCGGCGCCGGATTCTCCGATCAGCCCCAGCACCTCGCCGCGGTTGAGATCGAGATCGATCCCGTTGATGATCGGCAACCAGTCCTCGTCGGAGCGCCCCTGGATAAAGATGTTCCGGATCTTGACGAGTGGCTGTTCCGTTTTCATCGCCTAATCCTTGAGTCCGGACGACTGATGGAGCATCCAGTCGACCACGAAATTGACCGCCACCGTCAACAGGGCGATTGCGCCGGCCGCCATCAGCGGCAATGCCGCGGTGAGCGGGCTGAACTGGGCAAAATTGATGAACTGCGACAGGTCCCTCACCATGGTCCCCCAGTCGGCCAGCGGCGGCTGGATGCCGATGCCGAGAAACGACAATGCCGCGATGGTCAGGAAAACGAAGCAGAATCTCAGTCCGAATTCCGCCAGCAGCGGCGCATAGGCGTTCGGGAGGATTTCGCGAAAGATCAGGTAGGACAGCTTCTCGCCCCTGAGCTTCGCCGCCTCGATGTAATCCATGACGACGATATTGAACCCCACCGCCCTCGCCAGCCTAAATACGCGCGTGCTGTCGAGCACGGCGATGATCACGATCATGTAGAGCGTGATCAGCCCCTTGTTCGACCCTGCCCACGCGGTCGCGATCGTCAGCAGCAGCAGGGCGAAGATCAGCTGCGGGATCGCCATCATGGCATCCACTCCCCGGGAAACCACCTGATCGAACCAGCCCCCCAGGGTCGCCGCGAGAAATCCGAACGTCGCGCCGATGAGAAAGGCCAGGATGGTCGTCATGAACGCAATGCCGACGGTATTCTGCCCCCCGTAAATCAGTCTCGAGAGCAGATCCCGGCCCAACTGGTCGGTACCCAGAAGAAATCTCGGGTCACCGCCCGCGGCGAGATCGCCTCCGGGCAGAACATTGATCTTGTCAAAGATCTCTTCCTGTCCGTAAGGCGCCAGCACCCCGGCAAAAATCGACAGGACCGCATACACGATGATCGTCATGATTCCGAATGCCGCGGTCAGGGGCATTTTCCGGAACAGCTTTCTGGACCCGCGGGTGCCGACATGCTTTCCGAACGTCCAGAACAGCCACGAGGCGGCGGAAAAAATCACAAACCCCTGGACCGCCCATCTGAAGAAGGTCGATTTCTCGATGAAGTAGTAATGGAACACCACATAGAGCAGCACCACCCCGAACACGAACCCGATGCCGACCATCAGCGGCATGTCCCGAAAATAGATATTCAGCTGCTCGGACGGCCACCGTATCTTCTGTCCGGCAAACCGGAACACCCCGCCCACAATGCCGATGGCAAGGGCCCAGGATATCAGCCAGACAACAGTATCCACGGCGCTACTTCGGATGCCTCAGGCGCGGATTCGACAGGATCGAGAAAATATCCGCAGTAAGGTTGAGCAGGATGTAGGCCGCGGCGAAAATCAGGCAGCAGGCCTGTACGACCGGGATATCCCGTATTTTCACGCTGTCCACGAAGAGTTGGCCGATGCCCGGATAAACGAATACCACTTCGACCACGACGACGCCGGTCACCAGATAGGCCAAATTCAGGGCAATGACGTTGATGATCGGAGCCAGTGCATTCGGCAGCGCATGAAAGACGATGACGCGAGCCGGCTTGATCCCCTTGAGACGCGCCATTTCGATATACGGACTCGCGAGCAGGTTGATGATCGCCGCACGGGTCATCCGCATCATGTGCGCGGTCACGACCAGGGTCAGGGTCAGGGCCGGCAGCAGCGTCTTGATCAACCGCTCGGTAAAGCTCATCTCGGCGAAAATGTTCGACAGCGAGGGCAGGACCGGATTCAGCACGGCCAGAAACAGGATCAGGACATACGCGACAAAAAACTCCGGAGACGAGATTGACGTCAGGGTGCTGACGTTGACGAACCGATCGAAGATCGAATTGCGGTACAGCGCCGCCATGATGCCGAGAATCAGCGAGATCGGCACCGAAATGATGGCGGCCACCGCCGCAAGAAACAGCGTGTTCTTGAATCGCGGTTCAAGCTGTGCCGCCACCGACCCGATTCCGCCTTTCGACGCGTCCTCTCCCGCAAACGACGAAAAGTTCGCCTGGGCGAAACTGACTCCGAAATCCCCCTTCAGAATACCGCCGAGCCAGTCGGTGTAGCGGGCTACGGGATTCTTGTTGAGACCGAGATCCTCCCGGATCGCCGCCACCGCCTCTTCGGTGGCCCCCTGGCCCAGGATGGCCTGCGCGAAATCGCCGGGCAGCATGTTTACCGCAGCGAAAATGAGGACAGATACGACAAACAGCGTCACCAATCCCAACCCCAGTCGGTTCAGGATGATCAGAGCAACCGCTTTCATGTCCGATATGCCCGCATTAATTTATTCCTCATCACGGATGCGATCGTGCATCCGCTCAGGGCTTTTCCAAGCCTGCATCAAGATATGACGATTGCGTATCGCAATCGTTTCTGGCTTGATTATATAGAAACCCAACCCGTTTCAGTCAAGTTTTGCCGGAAGATCGCTTTCAGGAAACCTCCGATCCCGAACCGGAATCAGGAGAATCCGCAAGAAATGGCCGCGATCCGGGCATCGCACGTCCGGGCGCCTACCCGGTAATGTAGTGCTCCATCTGCTCGATGATGTACTGGTATTCCTTGATCATGGCCCGGACCAGGTCCCCGATCGAGATCATTCCTATCACCCTGTCGCCCTCGACAACAGGCAGGTGGCGGAAGTCGTTTTCCGACATCATGGCCATGCATTCGCTGATGGTCCTGTCGGTCGTCGCCGTGAACACGTTGCGGGTCATGATGTCCCCGACGAGCGTTTCTCTCGACGAGCGGTCCTGCAAAATGACCTTGCGGGCGTAATCCCGCTCGCTCAGTATCCCGACAAGTCGTCCATCATCCATCACCAACACGGCGCCGATGCCGTGGTCGGACATCAGCCTTATCGCCTCCAGAACGGACTGTTCCGAGGTCACGCTCCAGATCGCCTCGGGCTTGTTGGCCAAAATTTCAGAAATCTGACTCATGACTGCGCCCCCTTTTTCCGATATCCGATTGATGATTATCGTGTCATTTTATGACACTTCCTGCCAATCGTCCATTGCCAACCATCCGACTTTCCAGAGGAGCCAGACCGGTCGCAACGACGAAGGAGCCGGGCTGTCGTCCAAGAATCTGGCCTGACGGATTAAGTGACAGTCTCTTGCGTTCGCAACCTTTTCTGCTATCTTGACTGGAGTCGCATGCGCACGATAACAGGCATCTCGTTTATGCGGCCTTCGGGCCCTTCACCCGCAAGGGGAGACATTTCCCTGCGGGAGCCGATCTCTCCACAGCTAAGCATTGGACAGCGCCTCTTCTTGCCATTTTGTCGCTGGTTGTATAAACTTCATGTATATACATCGAAAGCATGATTGATGAACACCGGATCCATATTCATGAACAATCGCACCCAGGCAGTCAGATTGCCTGCGGAAGCCCGATTTCCCGAGCATGTCAGGCGTGTGCATGTCAGGATAGTCGGCAAGGATCGGATACTGTCTCCTGAAAACAGTTCGTGGGACAGTTTTTATCTTTCCGAGGAGAGACCGAGTGAAGAATTCATGGAAGAACGCCCCGAACAGAAACAGTCGGAAAAGGAGCCCTTCAGACCGGAAT
>VYGS01000105.1 GCA_009841725.1 Gammaproteobacteria bacterium | reverse complement strand
CTGTACGGCTGCGATCCCGACGAGCGGCCGGACATCTATGGAAAGGTCGGCAATTCGGGAGTGACGAACGCCACACTCGACGACATGAAGGTGCTCTACGACGGCTTTGATTTGTGCGATCCGGCAACTTCCGTGTCCATGACCATCAACGGGCCGGCACCAATCATCCTGGCGATGTTCCTGAATACCGCCATGGATCAGCAGCACCAGCGCTTCGTCGACGCTGCCGGGAGGGAGCCGGATGCATCGGAAGATGCCGAAATCAGGGCGCGGGCCCTGTCCGAAGTGCGCGGCACGGTCCAGGCCGACATTCTCAAGGAGGATCAGGGGCAGAATACCTGCATATTCTCGACCGAGTTCGCACTCAAGCTGATGGGCGATATCCAGGAGTATTTCATCCTGAACCGGATCCGCAACTTCTATTCCGTTTCCATCTCCGGCTACCATATCGCCGAGGCGGGAGCCAACCCGATATCGCAACTCGCCTTCACGCTGGCCAACGGATTCACCTATGTCGAGTCCTACCTGGCCCGGGGCATGGATATCGACGACTTCGCTCCGAACCTGTCTTTTTTCTTCAGCAACGGGATGTGTCCGGAGTATTCGGTCATGGGCCGGGTGGCGCGCCGGATCTGGGCAGTCGCGATGCGGGACCGCTACGGCGCCAACGAGCGCTCCCAGAAACTCAAGTACCACATCCAGACCTCCGGTCGCTCCCTGCATGCCCAGGAAATCGATTTCAACGACATCCGCACGACATTGCAGGCCCTGATCGCCATCTACGACAACTGCAATAGCCTGCATACCAATGCCTACGACGAGGCGATCACGACGCCGACCGACGAATCGGTTCGCCGTGCGCTGGCGATCCAGCTGATCATCAACAGGGAATGGGGCCTTGCCATGAACGAGAACCCCAACCAGGGCAGCTTCGTCATCGAGGAGCTGACCGACCTGCTTGAGGAGGCGGTGCTGAGCGAGTTCGAGCGAATCTCCGAGCGGGGCGGTGTCCTGGGAGCCATGGAAACCGGCTACCAGCGGGGAAAAATCCAGGACGAGTCGATGTACTATGAACAGCGCAAGCATGACGGCACCTTGCCGATCATCGGCGTGAACACCTTTCTGGATCCCAATGCCGGACCCGAGACCGGTCCGGTCGAACTGTCCCGCTCGACCGACGGGGAGAAGCAAAGCCAGATCGAACGGTTGCGGGCGTTCAAGGAGCGCCATGGCACGCAATCCGCCCCGGCCCTGCAGGGAATACGGGAAGCGGTGATCAGCAATCAGAACATCTTCGAGAAGCTGGTCGATGCGGTAAGATACTGCTCTCTGGGCGAGATATGCGACGTGCTGTACGAGGTGGGCGGACAATACCGCCGCAACATGTAGGAGCCCGGGATCGGTTTTGGATCGGAGTACACCAGAATGAGCAACAAGGCCATCAAACGGGTGGGCGTCATCGGCGCCGGAACAATGGGCAACGGGATTGCGCAGACATTCGCGGTCTCTGGATTCGAGGTCTGTCTGCTGGACGTGGACCGCTCTGCGCTCGATCGGGGCATGGCCGCCATCGACTCCAGCCTGGAACGGATGGTGGCGAAGTCCGTGATCGGGGAGGAAGACAGGCAGCGTGCACGGGAAGCCATTGACACGTCGCTGTCTCTCGACAGCCTGAAGGCGGCCGACTTCGTGGTCGAGGCGGCACCCGAGAATCCCGAACTCAAGTTCTCGCTGATGAACGAGATCGACCGGGTGTGCCGACCAGAAGTGGTGATCGCCTCGAACACCTCCTCGATTTCGCTGACCCGGCTGGCTTCCTGCACGAGCCGGCCGGAACAGGTCATCGGCATGCATTTCATGAACCCGGTTCCGCTCATGCAGCTGGTGGAAATCATCCGGGCCTTGCAGACGGATGAGCAAACCTACGAATTGACCCGGCAACTGACCCTGAGAATCGGAAAGACCCCGATACCGTCGAACGACAGCCCCGGATTCGTCTCGAACCGGATCCTGTGCCCGATGATCAACGAGGCCATTTTCGTCCTCCAGGAAGGGGTCGCGACCGCCGCGGACATCGACGAGGTCATGAAACTGGGCATGAATCATCCGATCGGGCCGCTGGCACTCGCCGACCTGGTCGGACTGGACGTGTTGCTGGCGGTCATGCGGGTGCTTCATGAAGGCCTGGGCGACTCCAAGTACCGCCCCTGTCCCCTTCTCGTCAGGATGGTGGATGCCAACCATCTCGGACGGAAGACCGGAAAAGGGTTTTATGACTATTCCTGAGCCGGGGGATTGACGGATGCTCCCGTCCGGCTCGACCCTGAAGGAAGTCAGGAATCGATTCAGGTGGGACGTTCCCGACCGCTACAACATGGCGGTCGATGTCTGCGATCGCTGGGCCGAGACGCAGGGCGACAGGGTCGCGATCATCCACGATCACGGCGACCGGATCGAGGAGGTCAGCTTCTCGGAGCTCCGGGACCGGTCGAATCGGCTGGCAAGCATCCTGGTCGAGCTCGGCCTCGCGCGGGGAGACCGGGTCGGAATCCTTCTCCCCCAGAACCCCTGGACTGCCACGGCCCATATCGCCGTGTGGAAGATGGCCGGCATCTCCATTCCCCTGTTTACGCTGTTTGGCGAGGAAGCCCTGGAATACCGGTTGAACGATTCCGCGGCCCGGGCGATCGTCACCAATGCCGAAGGCCTCGCCAAGCTGTCGGGTATCCGGGACCGGCTGCCCAACCTTGAGCGCATCCTGTGCATTGACGGGCCATGTCCGGGCGCCCTTTACCTTCCCGCCATGATCGCGGGCGCCAGCGCCCGTTTCGACACGGTCGACACGCATTATGAGTATGCGTCGATGTTGTTCTACACATCCGGCACGACCGGAAGCCCGAAAGGGGCCCTGCATGCGCAAAGAACCCTGCTCGGGCATTTGCCGGGGGTCGAGATGAGCCACGATTTCCTGCCACAGGACGGCGACAGGCTCTGGACGCCGGCCGACTGGGCCTGGATCGGGGGGTTGATGGATGTCCTGATGCCCGGGTTGTACCACGGCCTTCCGGTCGTCTCCTACCGGATGGCGAAATTTGACGGCCGGTTCGCCTTCGATTTTCTCCGCAGGCACCGGATCCGCAATACCTTCATCCCCCCAACGGCCTTGAAGATGATGAGGATGGACTGGAGCCGCAATACGCCCCGCACCGCCTTGCGAAGCATTGCCAGCGCGGGCGAGTCGCTCGGCACCGAGCTGCTCGAATGGGGGCGGGATGCGTTTGGCCTGTGGATCAACGAGTTCTACGGACAGACCGAATGCAACATGATCGTTTCATCCTGCGGGGCGCTTGCTCCCCCGGAGCCCGGCGTGATGGGATTCGCGGTGCCGGGTCACGATGTCCAGGTGATAGAC
>VYGS01000124.1:3775-17033 GCA_009841725.1 Gammaproteobacteria bacterium | reverse complement strand
CCGCCCGCCGCCGCCGAAGCTCCCCCTCTCCCGGCGACCCCCCCTTTCGGCAATCACGGAGACGTTCATCCTGACAAGGGGCCGGATATCGGCCGCGATGGAGCCGTCCGAACCGGCCACCAGCACCACGTCGTGCGAACCGGCGAGGCTCACGGTCACCTGGGTGATTGCGGGGTCCATCTTGCGGGTCGCCTGCTCCACCTTCTTGATCAGCGCAACCTTCTCGTCGTCCTTGAGGGTCGAAATCGGATCGGTCGGCTCATACAGCGGCGTGATCCCGACACTGCGCCCCCGGATCCTGATCGAGCGATCTCCCGAGCCCGTCCCGGCAATGGCTCTGGCCACCTGTCCGGCTTTCGTCAGGGCCGACATCTCGATCTCGTCGGAATAGGCGAACCCGGTCTTGGGTCCGCTGTTTGCCCGAACTCCGACTCCCTGCTCGATCGAGAAGTCTCCGGACTTGACGACGCCCTCGTCCATCACCCACGATTCCTGGCGGGTATGCTGGAAATACAGGTCCGCGTAATCGATACCCGGACCCATGATCTGCGAGAGCGTGGCCAGGACGGACTGCTCATCCAGCCCTCCGGGAGCAAGCAGCCGGTCCGTCGCGGACCGCATCTGATCTGACATGTTGGTTTTCTCCTGGCTTTCAGCCAACCGAAATTCGGGATTATAGTCCGTCCCGGGCCCTGTCGACAGGAAACAGGTCACAACGCCGATGATCCAGGCACGGCAGGCGGGCACGGAGCGCGGACTGTTTCCCGGGCTCGATCTCGGCCGAAACGTATCCCCAGCCGCTGTCGAGCCGATCGACGACCTTGCCCCAGGGATCCAGGATCATCGAGTGCCCCCAGGTGGTCCTTCGCCGGTTGTGTGTGCCGAATTGCGCCGGAGCCACCATGTAGCAGGTGTTCTCGATCGCCCTCGCCTTCAGCAGCGGCGTCCAGTGGACCCTCCCCGTACTTTTTGCAAAGGCGGACGGCACCGTCAGAATCAAAGCCCCGCGGTCAACCAGAGCCCGGTACAGTTCGGGAAATCTCAGGTCATAGCAGACCGACAGGCCGACCCTCCCGGCCGGCGTGTCCACGACCGCCACGCGGTCCCCGGCCAGCGTGTAATCCGACTCCCGGTAGGTGTCCCGGTCCGAGAGACTGACATCGAAAAGGAAGATCTTGTCATATCGCGCGATGCACGAGCCCCGGTCGTCGTAAGCCAGCAGGCTGTTGGTGACCCGGACCGAATCCGGACTGACCAGCGGCACGCTTCCGGCAATCAGGTAAAGCCCGAGCCGGCTGCTCTGGCGGGCCAGCCAGTCCTGAATCTGACCCTGTCCGAACGGCTCGGCCTTCTCGAGCAGCTGCTGGCGATGGCGCTGCATGAATCCGAAGCATTCCGGCAGGGCGGCCAGCACGCACCCTTCATCATGGCATTGCTCCAGGATTTTCGCGATTCTTGCCAGGTTGTCCCCGATGTCCTGGCTGGAGTTGGTCTGTACTGCGGCGATGCGCGCCATCGTGTCTTTCGGACTGGATCGTTCCCGTGATTATATCCCAGGGGATTCCGATACCGTCGGCGGCTGCAGCGTCCTTGCGGTTTCGTCTGTCCTGCGCCGCCATCAACCCTGCAGAGGGAGTCGTCTGGCGGGCCGTGGACCGGGCGGCGGGAGTCTCGGGAACGGCCTGTACGGCGCCTATGCCGGAGTATCCACGATGTAGAACAGGTGCTTCCCGATCCTGGCGACGAGTATGCCGTCATCCGCCCAATAGGGCTGGACGTGAACGGCGTGATAATGGGTCGCCTGCCCGACCCGGCCCAGTTCGTATCCCGCGAAAGTGGCCCGGGCAACGATCAGGGCCTTCTTCCAGGCCTCCTGATCCTGAATCGCATGGAACTTCTTGTGGAGCCGGGTCCAGCTGAACTGTTTCGGCTGCCACACCACTTCGCAGATGGAGTCCGAATATCTCGGATTCCGCACACGATTCATGGTCACCGACGCGACGGCTTCCTGTCCCAGCAGGGACTCGCCCCGGGCCTCGTGGTAGATATTCATGGCGAGACAACGGATGTCCTCGCTCACTTCCGAATCAATCGGCTCCAGCGAGATGGGAACCAATGTGCGGTTGGCGACGGCGGAACTGCCGGACAGCAACATGAAGACTGCCAGCATTGCTCCTGCCATCGAACGGAATGGATTTCGATATTTCAAAAATTGAAACATGGCATACAACCCAAGCTTGACAGATCAAGCTTTTGTTCAGCTGAACCCATTGTACCACTTTTTTTGCAGATTTTGGCATTATTTCGACATTCGATGCACCGCAACATGGCGGCCGCGCCGGATTGACGGCCGCGCCAGCCGCAGGCGCCGTTCAGAACATTACAGTTCCAGGGTGGAGCGGAAGGTCACGTCGGGCCAGCGCTGGATGACAAGCTGGAGGTTGGCCCGGTTGGGTGCCATGTAGACCAGGCATCCGTGTCCGTCCATCGCGAGATGCTGCTCGTTTCGGCGGCGGAATTCCGTCTCGTCGGCATTCTTGCCGAACACCACCCATCGCGCGGTGACGACCGGTGCCGCCTCGAACCGGCAATCGACCTCGTATTCCGCCTTCAGGCGGTATGCCACCACGTCGAACTGCAGAATGCCGACCGCGCCCAAAACCATCTCGTTGCCGACAAGCGGCTTGAAAAACTGCGTGGCGCCCTCCTCGCTGAGCTGGACGAGGCCCTTCTGAAGCGCCTTGGCCCGCAACGGATTGTTCAGCCTGATGCGCCGGAACAGTTCCGGAGCAAAGCTGGGGATGCCCGTGAACTTCAGGTCCTCGCCTTCCGTGAAGGTGTCTCCGATACGGATGGTTCCGTGATTGTGGAGCCCCAGGATATCGCCGGCGAGGGCCTCCTCCGCCTGCTCCCGCCTCGACGCCATGAAATTCAGCGCGTTGTGGACCGCAAAGTCCCTGCCGATCCGGACATGGCGCAATTTCATTCCCTTCGAAAACCGCCCGGAGGTGATCCGGAGAAAGGCCATCCGGTCATGGTGCGCGGGGTCCATGTTCGCCTGAATCTTGAACACGAATCCGGTGAATTTCCGCTCGCCCGCCTCGACCCGCCGACTTTCGGACGATCTCGGCTGCGGGGGCGGCGCATGGTCGACGAAGTTCTCGATCAATTCCTGCGTCCCTTGGCGATTGAGCGCCGAACCGAAGAAGACCGGCGTCAGCCGGCCCGAGAGATAGGCCGGGGGTTCGAAGGCATGGCTGGCGCCCCGTACCAGCTCCAGTTCCTCCCGAAGGGCCACGGCCAAGTCCCCGAGCGCCCCGTCAACCGCCTCGCTGTCCAGCCCCTCGATGATGCAGTCCTCGGACAGGCCACCCCGACCGGCGAACAGGTGCACACGGTCGTCGTAGAGCCGGTAGATGCCCACAAAGGACTGGCCGATTCCGATCGGCCAGGTCATCGGGGCGCATCGGATTTTCAGGATGTCCTCGATCTCGTCCAGGATCTCGATCGGGTCCCGTCCCTCCCGGTCGAGCTTGTTCACGAATGTCATGATCGGCGTGTCGCGAAGCCGGCACACCTCCATGAGCTTGATGGTGCGCTCCTCGACCCCCTTGGCGATGTCGATCACCATCAATGCCGAATCCACGGCGGTCAGGGTCCGGTAGGTGTCCTCGGAGAAATCCGCATGCCCCGGGGTGTCGAGCAGGTTCACGATGCGCTCCCTGTAGGGGAACTGCATCACCGACGAGGTGACGGATATGCCGCGCTCCTTCTCAAGCGCCATCCAGTCCGATGTCGCATACCGCTGGCTTTTTCTCGCCTTGACCGTGCCGGCCAGCCGGACCGCGCCGCCATAGTGCAGCAGCTGCTCCGTCAGCGTGGTCTTGCCCGCATCCGGATGAGAGATGATCGCAAACGTGCGACGCTTTTCGATCTCGTCGAGAAAACCGCAATCACCCATGTTGAAACCGCCTGGACCCTGAATCCCGTCGTCTTTGCCGAATACCCCGCATCCGGTTCCCGGGCGGGCCGCCTGCTCCGGTTCACCTTTGCGGACAAGCGCGGTATTGTATCGCAGTCTCCGGCATCCGCACGATTGCACCCGGCCGATCAGGCGGCCCGGATATTCCGACTGTGCTATCCACCAATAAGACTGGCGTTATGGATTCCCGATCGTATACAATTTCTTCAACCACCCCAAGAGCTTCGTCTCTTGGCCGCGGGGCCTCTTCTTGAGAGGCCCTTGCATTATTCTGCCCGTGCGGACAATCGTATTCCCTTTTCCGTTCGTCCTGTCCACAATCCGTCCGAGCACCAAGCCGCAATGGCCATCGTCACTCTGCGCAATGTCAGCCTGGCCTACGGGGACGGACAGATTCTGGCCGATGCCTCGCTCACGCTCGACAAGGGTCAGAAAATCGGGGTAGTCGGCCGAAACGGGGAAGGCAAATCCACCCTGCTCAAGATCATCGCCGGCCGCATCGCTCCGGATCGGGGGGAAGTCCAGATCCGCGAAGAACTTCGAATCATGCTGCTTGAGCAGGATCCGGACATCGAGGACAGGGCGACCGTCTACGATCACGTCGCGTCGGGGTTCGGAAAGGCAGGCAACCTGCTCGCCGAATACCGTCATCTGGTCCGGGATCCCGAACCGGACCCCGAGACCCTCGAGAAAACACGGATACTGCAAAACGAACTGACCGACATCGACGGCTGGGGATTGCACGGCATCATCGATGCCATGATCGGCACCCTCTCGCTGGAGCCCGCCGTCCCGATGGCATCCCTGTCGGGAGGGTCGCTGAAACGGGCCGCGATTGCCAGGGCGCTCGTCAGCGAGCCGGATGTCCTGCTGCTCGACGAGCCGACCAACCATCTCGACCTCGCCTCGATCCTCTGGCTTGAAAAGCAGGTCGGACAATTTTCCGGAACAGTCCTGTTTGTCACCCATGACCGCGAGTTTCTGGATCGCCTCGCCACAGATATCGTCGAGCTTGACCGCGGGATGCTGACCGTCTGGCCGGGAAACTATCATCAATACCGGGAACGCAAGGCGGCATTGGCGGAAGCGGAAGATCGCCGCAACCGGGAGTTCGACCGGCAGCTTGCCAGAGAGGAGAGATGGATACGGGAAGGGATCAAGGCCCGGCGAACCCGAAACGAAGGCCGGGTCCGGCGGCTGCTGGAGATGCGGCGGTTGCGTGCCGAGCGGCGAGTCCGTCCCGGAAGCGTCAGGCTGGAACTTGAGCAGCATGAACGGACCGGAAAACGGGTCATCGAGGCCCGAAACATCAGCTATGCGATCGATGCCCGGCCGATCATCGAGAATTTCTCGGTGCGCATCGTCCGGGGCGACCGGATCGGCCTGATCGGCCCGAACGGCATCGGAAAATCCACGCTGCTCAATCTGCTGCTGAAGACCCTTGAGCCGGACTGCGGAACCGTTCGGCATGGCACCCGCATCCAGTCGGCCCGGTTCGACCAGTTCCGAACCGAGCTCGAGGGTGACAGGACCGTTGTCGACACGGTCGGACAGGGCCGCGAGTCGATCACGGTCAACGGACGTTCCCGCCATATCATTTCCTATCTCTCGGATTTCCTGTTCACGTCCCGCCGCGCGATGTCACCGGTCTCCTCCCTGTCCGGGGGAGAGCGGGCCCAGGTTCTGCTTGCCCTGCTCTTCAGCAAGCCGGTCAACCTTCTGGCCATGGACGAGCCGACCAACGATCTCGACACCGACACGCTCGAGCTGCTGGAGGAGCTGCTCCTGGATTTCCAGGGAACCCTGCTTCTCGTGACGCACGACCGCCGGTTCATGGACAACGTGGTCACCAGCACTCTGGGCTTCGAGGGCAACGGCCGGATCCGGGAGTACGTGGGCGGCTATTCGGACTGGCTTCGCCAGACGGACGGAAAATCGAGAGGCAACAGCGCGGGAACTCCAGACCCGGGTTCCGGCGATCGCGAGGCGCAGGGGCCGATGCCGCGTCCCGTCGCGCGCAAGCGGACCAAGCCCTCCTATCGCGAACAGCAGGAACTCAAGCAGTTGCCCGAGCGGATCGAAACGCTGGAGAACCGGCAGCAGGAATTGTCGGAACTGGTCTCCTCATCGGATTTCTACCGGCAGGAACGTGAGCGGATCCGCGAGGTGAACCGGGAGCTGGCCGAGGTCGAGGCCGAGCTCGAACGCTGCTTCGAGCGGTGGAGCGAACTCGAATCCCGGTTTGCCTGAGACGCTATTCGCCAACCAGACAAATCGCCCCGACTTGCCTGCCGTACCGCGTTTCGCCCCGCTTGCAGTTTCGCCGATAGCTGAAGAACTCCTCTGTCATGCTGCAGGTGTCGTGAGGCAGGCAATCGACATGACGAACCCCCTGCGACTTCAGGCGCTCGACGACGTAACCGGGCAAATCGAAATGAATGCTGTCGCGGCTCAGGTCAAAGAATCGTTCGCAGCCGGTGCCGCCCGACTCGATGAACCGGTCCATGAACTCCCGCCCGACCTCGTAGGAGGACTGCTGTATGGCCGGGCCGACGACCGCGACGACCGACTCGCGCCGGGCACCCAGTTCGCACATTCTTCCGATAACGTTGCCGGTGATATCCGAAAGCGCCCCCTTCCATCCGGCATGCGCGGCGCCGACGACCCCGTTTTCCGGATCGGCCAGAAGAACCGGCGCGCAATCCGCGCCCATGACCCCGAGGGCCATGCCCGGATCGGTCGAAACCATGCCGTCACCCTCGACCATCTCCCGACCGTTCCAGGACGGATCGATCGTGTGGACGCGGGCGCTGTGCACCTGCCTGAGGCTGATCAACCTGCGGGCACCCAGCGCCTTGAGAACCCGCCTGTGGTTCTCCTCGATGCGCTCGGGCCGGTCACCGGAGAACCGGCCGCAGTTCAACGAGGAGTATTCGCCTTCGGACACCCCTCCGTTGCGGGTCGTGAAGGCATGCGCGATCCCGGACAGGGATGCCATGCTCGCGCTTCGGATCACCGGGAGGTCCATGGAGTGAATCGGGCTCAAGATGTGATCGGGATGTTCCGGCGGCCGTCGACTGTTGCGGTTGGCGTGGTTTCGACGGGCGGATATAATAGCATCGAAGGCAGCACCGGTCGCCGGCTGCCCGAGCATGTTGTATCCGGAGAGTTGGCAGAGCGGTCGAATGCGGCGGTCTTGAAAACCGTTGACTGTAACAGGTCCGGGGGTTCGAATCCCTCACTCTCCGCCAACGCCCCTCCCCTGATTTCTTCTCATCTGTCGGCCGGACCATGGTTCCCGACAAGGCCACAGGGAGCAGCACCTGAAAAGCCTATCCCAAAGCAGGGGAGCAGGGATTATCGGGTTCCCGCCTGTCATCATTCGAGCAGGCCCGGATTGATCCCGTATCAGGATGGGCAACCATGCAATCCAATACAGTTCGATCAGGAAGTGTCGTGAAACGATTTTCGCTGAAAGTGAAACGATTATCTATCTGATATACATAAATAATTTACCGATTTTCATAAAATCGTTTCATCTGTCTTGAAACGATTCGGAATTCCTCCCGCCTTGTTAGGTGGCAGAGTTGCCGAAGACTGCGACAAACGTCTTGCAGCCTTTGTCATCCATTGTTCGAAAATCCGCATAGCCAGTGTCATCGGCAATCATCCAAAAACACCAGTGGCTGTCGACCGGGCTTCCGGATAGAGCGACGATGCTGATCGTGCTGCACCTCGGTGCATGCAGATTGGCCGAAAGGAGGAATGGGCAAGATGGACGGCCTCCTTAATCAGCCTGACGGGTTCCGCCCGGGTCTTCGGCGATATATATGGAAGCGGCCCAGTGCGATGGCCCGAGGAAGATCATCCCGATGACGGGCTCGGGATCAGGGCCTCGGCAGGGTCACTACGCTTTGTCGCTGATACTTTCCTCCACGATCCGCGTAGGACACCTCACACACTTCGTCAGATTCGAAGAAGACCACCTGCGCCACACCCTCGTTGGCATAGATCCTCGCCGGCAGCGGCGTGGTGTTGGAAAACTCCAGAGTGACATGTCCTTCCCATTCCGGTTCAAAGGGCGTGACGTTGACAATGATGCCGCAACGGGCATAGGTGCTCTTGCCCAGGCAGATGGTCAGCACGTTTCTCGGAATCCGGAAATACTCGACGGTTCTCGCCAGGGCGAAGGAGTTCGGCGGGATGATGCAGCTTTCTCCGACGAAATCAACGAAGCTGCTCTCGTCGAACTGCTTCGGATCCACCACGGCCGAGTTGATGTTGGTGAAAATCTTGAATTCGTCCGAGCAGCGCACGTCGTAGCCGTAGCTCGACGTGCCGTAGGAAATGACCTTGCCTTTTTCGGATTCGCGAATCTGCGTCGGCTCGAACGGCTCGATCAGGCCGTGGTTCTCGGCCATGCGCCGAATCCACTTGTCAGATTTTATCGCCATGCGCCAAGCAGGTTCGCGGATTTCCTGTGCAAAGGTCAGTTCTGCTGGATGACGATGTTCGGAAATTTCGAACTGTAATCCTTCTTGCGCATCGACAGCCGAGCCGCCATGTTGCGCGCGATTTGCCTGTAGACACCGGCAATCGGGCTGTCCGGGTCGGCCACCACGGAGGGACAGCCGCCATCCGCGTTCTCCCGGATCGACCGGGCCAGCGGCACATTGCCCAGCAGTTCGGTTCCGTACTGTTTGGCCATGTCCTCTCCACCGCCGAGACCAAAAATATGCTCCTCGTGCCCGCATTGGGAACAGATGTGCGTGCTCATGTTTTCCACGACTCCGAGCACCGGAATGTCGACCTTTTCAAACATCTTGTAGGCCTTCCTGGCATCCAGCAATGCGATGTCCTGGGGGGTTGTGACGATCACCGAACCCGATACCGGAACCTTCTGGGCCAGCGTGAGCTGGGTGTCTCCGGTGCCGGGAGGCATGTCGATAATCAGGTAGTCCAGATCGTCCCAGTTGGTGTCGTTCAAAAGCTGCTCCAGGGCCTGGGTGACCATGGGACCGCGCCAGATCATCGGCGACTCCTCGTCGACCAGAAACCCGATCGACATCGCCTGAACGTGGTAGCTGTTCATGGGCTCGAGGGATTTGCCGTCCTTTGACGTCGGCTGGCCGCTCACCCCCAGCATCCGCGGCTGGCTGGGGCCATAGATGTCCGCGTCGAGAATGCCCACCCGGGCACCTTCCGAGGACAGGGCCAGCGCGAGGTTTACGGACAGGGTCGACTTTCCGACACCGCCCTTTCCGGATGCGACGGCGATGATGTTCTTCACGCCACGAAGCGGCTTGATGCCTTCCTGCACCTCGTGGGACACCGTGTTGGACTTCACCTCGACATTCGCACCGGGCACGGCCTCCTGGATCATGCCGACCAGTTCCGGTTCCCAGGATTTCGCGGGATAGCCGAGATTCACCTCGATCCGGACCGTTCCGTCCTCTATCCTGATGTCCTTGACCTCGTTGCTCTCAACCAGATTGCTGCCGGTGTGGGGATCCACAATGCCCGCCAGCCTGCCTTCGACCGATTCGCGATCTAATTCTGTCATTTCAAAAACCGGATTCTCAGTGTTTCGTGCCGATACTCCAGGCGGCTCGCTCTGCGGCGAATGCGCCCCCCAAAACGTGGAATATGCCTTGAAGCTCCAACCCCCGTTGCCGGGGCCGGAATGCCATGCATTGCATGCCACCTTCTAATATAATGGCGATTTTATTCGATTCAATCCCCCCTATCCGCTCAAGTTTTTTATGCCGCCATGATGGATTCTGTCTTGTCAGACAGGGCGAACCGGAGAATTCTGGTCACCAGCGCCCTGCCCTATGCCAATGGCCAGATTCACCTGGGCCACATGCTGGAATATGTCCAGACGGATATCTGGGTGCGCTTCCAGCGCATGCGCGGGCACGAGTGCTACTTCGTATGCGCCGACGATGCGCACGGCACGCCGATCATGCTGAAAGCCGAGCAGGACGGGGTCACCCCGGCCGAGTTGATCGCACGGGTCAGGATCGAGCACGAGAGGGATTTTGACCGGTTTCTGGTTTCCTTCGACAATTACCACAGTACGCACAGCGAGGAAAACCGCCACTATTCGGAGTTGATCTACAATCGGCTCAAGGCCAAGGGGCATATCAGCAGACGGACGATCCGGCAGCTCTACGACACGGAGAAGCAGATGTTCCTCCCGGACCGGTTCGTCAAGGGAACCTGCCCGCATTGCTCGGCCGAGGATCAGTACGGCGACAACTGCGAGGTCTGCGGAAACACCTACTCGCCCGCCGAGCTGATCAATCCGCGCTCCGTGGTGTCCGGATCCGCACCGGTCGAGCGCGAGTCCGAGCAGCTGTTTTTCAAGCTGGAGAATTTCCGCGAGTTCCTGTCCGGCTGGCTCGACGGCGGGCATACCCAGAAAGAGATCGCCAACAAGCAGAAGGAACTCTTCAAGGAAGAGCTTCTGGAATGGGACATTTCCAGAAACGCCCCCTATTGGGGCTTTGAAATCCCCGGCGAGCAGGACAAGTACTTCTATGTCTGGCTCGACGCCCCGATCGGGTATCTTGCCAGCTTCCGAAACCACTGCGACCGCAGCGGGCTCGATTTCGATGAATTCTTCGATCCCGACAGCGACTGCGAACTCTACCACTTCATCGGCAAGGACATCGCCCGCTTCCATACGCTGTTCTGGCCGGCCGAGCTCCACGGTGCCGATTTCCGCACCCCGACCGCCGTCTGGGCACACGGCTTTTTGACCGTCAACGGACAGAAGATGTCCAAGTCCCGCGGCACGTTCATCACCGCCGCCACCTACCTCAGGCACCTCAACCCGGAATACCTCCGGTACTACTTCGCCGCAAAGCTTGACGATACGATCGATGACCTTGATCTGAATCTCGAGGACTTCAGGGTCCGCGTCAACACCGAACTGGTCGGCAAGCTGGTCAATATCGCCAGTCGTTGCGCGGGGTTCATCACCCGAACCTTTGACGGCCAGCTGGGCCGGTCCCTGCCCGAACCGGAGATGTTCGGCGAGTTCTCCCGGGCAGCCGACGAGATTGCCGCCGCCTACGAATCCCGGCTCTACAGCAAGGCGATGCGCCTCATCATGCAGCTGGCAGACCGGACCAACCAGTACATCGATGCGGAAAAGCCCTGGATTCTGGTCAAGCAGGATGACACCCGAAACCGGGTCCAGGAGGTCTGCACGCAGGGACTGAACCTGTTTCGTCTGCTGATGATTTACCTCAAGCCGATCCTGCCCGAGACGGCACGGGGCACCGAAGCGTTTCTCGATATCGGGGAATTGAGGTGGGACGATCGCCTGGAGCCGCTCCTGGATCACCGGATCAAGGCCTTCAAGCCTCTGGTGACCCGGGTCGAGGAGGAAAGGATCGACAGGATCGTCGAGGAATCCAAAGACAGCACCCGGGAAAAGCCGACCGGCAAGGCGGATCGGGAACCCCTGGCAGAAGAAATCGGCATCGACGACTTCTTCAAGGTCGACCTTCGTGTCGCCCGGATCGTCGATGCCGCGCATGTGGAGGGAGCCGACAAGCTGATTCAGCTCACGGTCGATCTCGGCGACGAGACGCGCACCATCTTCTCGGGGATCAAGTCGGCCTACGATCCGTCAACCCTCGCCGGCCGTCTCACGGTCGTGGTCGCGAACCTGGCCCCCCGCAAGATGCGCTTCGGAGTCTCCGAGGGCATGGTACTGTGCGCCGGAAGCGGCGACCGGGAATTGTATCTGCTGGAGCCCGACTCGGGGGCCCGGCCCGGGATGCGCATCACCTGAGCCGATCCGGTCCGGCAATCTCCCGGATTCGCCCGGCAGTCCCGGGAATTCCGGCCGCCGAGATCGACCGAAGACTCAGCGCATGATGAACGGATTGGCCATGGGCCGATCCGACGTGTTGATCCAGACCGTCTTGGTCCGCGTATAGTCGAGCAGCGATTCAACGCCCGCCTCCCGTCCGTATCCGCTGTGCCCAAATCCGCCGAATGGCGCGATCGGCGAAATCACCCGGTAGGTGTTCACGTAGACGATCCCCGAGCGGATGCGGGAACTCGCCCAGTGGGCCCGCGCCAGGTTTTCCGTGAAGATTCCGGCGCCCAGCCCGAAGCGGGTATTGTTCGCCATGGCGATCGCCTCCTCCGGGTCGGAGAATTTGAGAGCGCTCAGGACCGGTCCGAACATTTCGTTGCGGACGGTGTCGAAGTCCTGATGAGGACAGCCCAGAATGGTCGGCTCGAAGTAATAGCCCCTGTCCATCGCTTCCGGACGACGGCCGCCGTGGTGCAGTTCGGCACCCTGCTCGCAGGTTTTCGCGATCGAGGCCTGGATGCGGTCGAGCTGGGCGCGAGTGGCGAGCGGTCCCATCTGGGTGTTCGCGTCCAGCGGATCGCCGATCCGGATCTGCCCCGCCCTCTCGATGAGCTTCTCCATCACCCGGTCATGGATCGACTCGTGCAGGATGACCCGGGAACCGGCGACGCAGCTCTGCCCCGATGCCCCGAAATTGCCGGCGATAATGCCGTTCACCGCGCCCTCGATGTTGGCGTCTTCGAACACGACGATGGGCGACTTGCCGCCAAGTTCCAGCGAAACCACGGCAAAATTGTCGGCGGTATTGCGGATGATGCGCGATGCCGTGGACGGGCCGCCGGTGAAGGCAACGCGATTGACATCGGGATGGGAAGTCAGGGCCCGACCGCACGGCTCCCCGTGCCCCGTGATGACATTGACCACGCCCGGAGGGAATCCCGCCTCCTCCACGAGACGCGCAAACTCGAACATCGGAGCGGGCGCCTCTTCCGAGGCCTTCAGGACAACGGTGTTGCCGGCCGCCAGCGCCGGACCCAGCTTGGAGGCGGTCAGGAACATCTGGGCATTCCAGGGCACCACCGCCGCCACGACCCCGATCGGTTCGCGCAGCGTGTACACGTGCATGTCCGGCTTGTCGATCGGCAGCGTCGCCCCTTCCAGCTTGTCCGCGAGACCGGCGAAGTAACGGTAGTAGTCCGAGACATAAGCCGTCTGGGCGCTCGTCTCCCCGAGCAGCTTTCCGCTGTCAGCGGTTTCGATCCTTCCGAGATGCGCGGCGCGCTCACCGGCCAGCTCGGCCAGGCGGCTGATCAGTTTTCCGCGCCCGGTCGCGGTCAGGCTCGCCCACTCCCCGTGCTGCAGCGCCGCTTTCGCGGCGGCGACCGCCCGGTCGACATCGGCCTCCGTCGCCGCCGGCACTTCCGCCCAGACGGTTTCGG
>VYGS01000124.1:0-3765 GCA_009841725.1 Gammaproteobacteria bacterium | reverse complement strand
GTTTCGGTGGCCGGATTCAGCGTTTCGATCACGCCGCCGTCGGACGCATCGGACCATTCGCCGTTGATGTAGTGGCGGTATTTTTCGACTTGGTGAGCCATCGGATAACTGTCTCGAAATCTGTCAGAAGGAACGGGTGTCAATTGTGCGGACTCGGCATATGCCCGGATTCAATCCGTTGCGCGGGAGCCGGATGCCGACCATGGGGTCACTGCCGTCATGCCGACTTCGTTCCGAACGCAAGGCATTGACACCAGTACCCCGACCAAAATCTACCACAAATCTGTCGATGGCTGAATCAGGGAGGATTTCCAGAACACAAAAACGACTTGACCTGGCCGCACAGCATTTCGGCGAATTCAACTGGCGCCATGTGCCGGTGGCCGGGATTGACGATGAGCCCGGCGCGGGGCAGGTCGGCGGCGAGCCGCTCGGACATCGCGGGCGTGGACCCGACATCGTCGCTCCCGGTCAGCACCAAGGCAGGACAGTCCACTCTACTCAACCTGAATTTTCGCATTTCCGACTCGGCGTGGCTGAACAGGCGATAGGCCTTCAGATAGCCTTCTCCATGCCCCTCGAACATCTCCCGCAGCCGGGCCATGGCTTCCGGGTGGGCGATTCTGTAGGGGTCTGTGAACCAGCGCTTGAGGGCCTGCTCTATGTTGGAAGACGGACCCCGTTCCCTGGCGGCGCGATATCTCTCGCGAACCCGCTCGCATTGCTCTTCATTGCGCCGGTAGGCCCCGTGCAGCAACACAAGATGGGAGAGCTGCCCGGGGCGGAGGGATGCGTAGGCCTGGCTGATCATGGCGCCCAGTGAAAATCCGGCCAGTACGAACCGGTCGGTGCCGATGTGCCGGACCAGCTCATCGACCTGATCGACAAAATCCACCATGTTCCGCGCGCCTGGAGGATCCCCGGACCGTCCGTGCCCATACAGATCATACGTGACCAGGCTGAAATCGCGCCCCAGGTGTTCCACCCACGGATGCCACATGCCCTGATCCAGCCCCACTCCATGGACGAGCAGGACAAGCGGGGCGTCCGGCGGACCCGGATTGAGGGTAAAGCAGGTGTTTTCGTGAAACCGGGCGGGTTGCTGCAAAACGCGGATCCGGCTACAGCAGGTTCTGGACGGAACCGTCCCGGTCGCTGCCGAAGTAGATTCCGAACCGCTGGCGGTTTGACTCCTCGACATAGCGGTTCAGCATGGATTTCACTGCCCGGGAGGAAATACGCTCCCATGGAATCCGATCGAAAGGCAGGAACAGGTCCGGCTGGCCGATCGATCTGGCGGACGCTCTGTAGTAGATGGACTGCCTGCCGTCGTCCTCGTTTTCGAATACCGCGAACAGGGAGTTGATCACGACCCGGGTTCCCTCGGCATTCAGGTCCGATTGCAATTGCTGGAGGGAGCCGCGCTTCCCGTCCAGACCGCTCGCCGGCACATGGACCTTTCCGTTCTGCGGGTTCCGGTGGAGCAGTATCTTCCCCTCGTGCTCGACGATCGCCCCGACCACGACGTGCGAATCGCTCCCGTAGGCGCGCCCGGCCGTATATTCCAGCCCCGGGGTCATGTATCCCCCTCGCACGAATCCCAGTCCGAGCTTGCTGTTGTAGCCGTAATCGAGAACCTTCCCGAAGATCACCACGTGGTCTCCGGCATCCACGACATTGCACCGCTCGCAGTCGAACCAGGCGCAAACCCCTTCCAGAACCGGATATCCGCCGGGGCTTTCACGCCATTCGGCAATTCGGAACTTGTCGGGGCGTTTCGATGCGAACAACGTCGACAGCTCGACCTGATCCTCGGCAAGGATGCTTATGGCGAAGCCGGGGGATTCGGTAAATACCTCCAGGCTCTCGGCCTGCCTGTCCACGCAGACCAGAAGCATGGGCGGGTCGAGGGAAACCGACGTGAAGGAATTGGCGGTGAATCCCCGCGGGGTGCCGTTGCTCTCTCTGGATGTCACCACCGTGACGCCGGTCAAGAAGGCCCCAAAGGCGTTTCTCAGTCGGCGAAGTTCAGAGGAATCCATGAGACTGCCACATCGAATTCAGACGTCATCCGGGTTACACGGCTACAGGACAGTTTCAGGAAACCGGGACCGTACCCTGCAACGGCGCCGTGTCCATCCTGTTGACCCGGGAACACGATCCCAAGCATTCAAAACAGTGCCGGTATCCGGATCATTTCGAGATCGCACCAATTGTATGGGAATCGACCAGACGGCGCAAATTTCTCTTGATTTGTCCAACAGTTTGTACCACAGGCCAAAACACTGAAAATTCCCCGGATTTGAACACCTGACTCCAGCTTAACCTGCCAGAATCTCTCTCATCATGGCGGCACATCTTTTTGTGCAGTGATCATTCCATTGCTTCATGACAGCACGTCGTCTCCTGAAAAGATCCGAGCGGAAATAAGCGCCTTCGACACCCTGAACAGTGTGCGCCAGTGCCTGCTCGGCAAGCTGCCGGTCTATACCTCTTTCAGCAGCCCAATCCCTGAACGAGGAGCGCAGGCCATGGATCGTAGCCACCTTTCCAAAACCGATTTGACGAATCAGGTAACTGAACGAATTCTCGCCAAGCGGACTGCCGGGCTTTTTTATTGAGGGAAACAAATAATCAGAGTCGTCTCTTGACGACTTGACCAGTTCCAGAATCGTCAACATTCCATCAGTAATCGGCACACGATGATCCTTGCTGGCCTTCATGCGAGAACCTGGAATTCTCCATATCCGGTGCTTCATATCAATTTCTTGCCAAGTCGCATATCGCGCTTCACCGGCTCGACAAGCGGTTAACGTGATCCAGCACACCGCGGCCCTGATTGCAATGCTGGCATCTGCATTGACGACAGCCTCCAGCATTTTGGGGACCCGTGAGTAAGGCAGGGCACGATGATGGGCTGTTACAGCCTTTTGTTTTGGCAATGCGCCGTCAATGGCTTCACCGGCCAGGTTTGATTCTGTGTAACCATAGGCGATGGCCATTTTGAATACCGCGCTGATTCTCTGGCGGAGTTTCCTTGCCAGATTGGGTTTGTCATTCCAAAGGGGAACAAGGATTTCGAGGACATCCTCTCGACTGATCTCTTCAATGGGCTTGTTGCCAATTGATGGGGTCACATAATTGTCCATGCTCTCCTTCCAGTTTTTTCCGGTCTTGGGATTCCGCCAGGTCGATTTCAGTGATTCCAGTGTCTTCTTCTGAATATCCTTGAATGATGGAACTGATGTGTTGCGCCTTTTAACCAGGCGAAGCGCACATTTGCTGGTGATCGGATTTCCTCCGGTCAAGACTTCCGCCCGATTGCAGATTGCCTTGCATTTTGCTTCGGACAGCGTTGTTGCCGGCCAACCGCCCAGCCCGATGTCCCGGCGTTTGCCATGGACCATGATGCGTTGAACGAATTGTTTGCTGCCCCCGGGAGCCACACGAAGATAAACCCCAAAGGCAACGCGATACATACCCGGTTTATTGATCCTTTCAAGTTCACTCGATTTCAATAACCTCACAATGAATTCCTCAATGATATATACAACATATGTCCCACATTAATCGCATCCGCCGAATGTCATGATGGATGAAGGAGGAATGGAATGAATTTGGAATATTCAAGTGTCGGATTTTTCAATCGAGCGTTATTCGAGAGCTTTTTCGATGACGTCTTGTACTGAATGAACATCATCGGTGGCTGTTGCGGTTTCTGCCGCAGTAATGATCCCGGTCGGAGCGCAAGCGGACGTGACCGTC
>VYGS01000123.1 GCA_009841725.1 Gammaproteobacteria bacterium | reverse complement strand
GGGAGAGCATCGCCCTTACAAGGCGAGGGTCGCAGGTTCGATCCCTGCAGCGCCCACCAACCACTGGAGCGGTAGTTCAGTTGGTTAGAATACCGGCCTGTCACGCCGGGGGTCGCGGGTTCGAGCCCCGTCCGCTCCGCCAAAATATCTTTTGGTGTTTTTGGGTCAGCGAGAAAGCTGGTTTGACATCTGACGCAGTCGCGTCTTTGTTCTTCGAAAGCTGATCGCTGTCCCGAAATCCCCCATGATTTCGACATGACCTCGGCGGGTTCTGCACATGTTGACCGCTATCAAAGAACGTGCAACCGGATGGATCGCATGGGCCATCGTAATCCTGATCACCATTCCGTTTGCATTATGGGGAATCAATTCCTATTTCGAAGGCGGCACTGAAGCGCCCGCGGCCACGGTCAACGGGCGGGACTTGCCGCTGCACGTCTATCAGGACAATCTCCAGTCGCGGACCCAACTTCTCCGGCAGGAGTTTGGCGACTCATTCGATCGCGACATGCTTGATACGTTTCAAGTCAGGCAACAGGTGATCGACTCCATGATCGACGAGACGGTCATGGAACAGTATGCCGAGGAAAGCGGATTCCGCATTTCCGACGAACAGCTCAACCGGATCATTCACGCTACCGAAATCTTCCAGAGGGACGGGAAGTTCAACACGGAGCAGTACCGCTCCATCCTCGCGGCCAGCCGTTATACCCCGCAGCTCTACGAGGCGGTTGAGCGGGCCACTCAGGCCACAAACCAGATTCGAACAGGAATCGCCGGTTCCGCATTCGTGCTTCCGACAGAGCTCGATTGGCTTCTTGCCACCCGGGAACAGAAAAGGGAAATCCAGTACGCATTGCTCAAGACCGGAGCGTTTGCCGAAGACATCGAGGTCACTGACGATGAGATCAGGGGATATTACGACAGCAATGCCGTGGATTTCATGAGTGAGGCCAGGATTCGAGTGAGCTATGTCGAACTCGATGTCGAAACCTTGTCCAGAGACATTGCTCCGGATGACAGGGAGATCGCGGATTTTTATGAAGACACCAAGGGGAAGTACCAGACACCGGAGAGCCGCCGCGTCCGCCACATTCTGGTCGGTGTCGATGAATCCGCCTCCGACGAAGAACGCCAGAGCAAGCTGAATCTGGCCCGGGAAATTCTGGACAGGGTGCATTCGGGCGAGGACTTCGGCGAGCTGGCAAAGGAATACTCGGACGATCCGGGTTCCAGAAACAGCGGCGGGGACCTGGGTATCGTT
Source organism: Gammaproteobacteria bacterium (assembly GCA_009841725.1). Taxonomy (GTDB): domain Bacteria; phylum Pseudomonadota; class Gammaproteobacteria; order Arenicellales; family Poriferihabitantaceae; genus Poriferihabitans. The sequence continues at coordinate 2,179 of VYGS01000123.1, read as the reverse complement.
GCCCGGGGACAGATGGTCAAGCCGTTTGAAGATGCGGTATTTTCCATGAACGAAGGCGATGTCGAGGGTCCGGTGGAAACGCAATACGGATATCACATCATCAGTCATTCCGAGTTGGTTGAGAAGCAACAGCAAACTCTGGAGGAGGCCAGGGGAGATGTGATCAGCGAATTGCAGGCAGTGATCGCCGAGCAGCGGTTTGCCGAGCTGGCCGAGCCGTTCATGAACCTGGTATTCGAACATCCTGAGGACATTGGCGTTCTGGCGGCGGAGCTGGATCTTCCGGTCCGCGATAGCGACTGGTTTACCGAAAACGCCGGAGAAGGGATTGCCAATGAGGCCAAGATCCGGTCGACCGCATTTGCGGAAGACGTGTTTGTTGAAAACCTGGTCAGCCAGCCCGTTGAAATCGGTTTTGACCGGATTGTCGCGATCCAGAAGCTGGATTACGAGCCGGCGGCCCGGCAGTCCCTTGATGACGTCAAGGATCGGATCGAGTCGATTTTGCGCGACGAGAGGGCCCGACAGAAGGCCCTGTCACTGGGGAATGAATATCTTTTCATGCTCCAGGAGATGGAACCGTCCTCTGATCAGTGGGATGCCTTCGTCAAGGAAAAGGGACTGGAAATCCAGAATCTGACGCTGGAGAAGCGATACGAGATACCGTTTGACATGATGGAACTTGGAACCGCTGTCTACGCCAGTCCCCGGCCGATGGAAGCCGAAATCACGATCGGCGGCGCCATTCTCTCAGGCGGGGATTATGCGCTGTACAAGCTGTTGTCCGTCCAGAATGGGAAGCATGACGAGATCGACGCACTGGTTCGCGATGCTTTCGCGGAACGGTTGAATCGCAGCGAGGCTGCAGGCATGCTTTTCGGATTTTCGAGGTGGCTGCGGGATCAGGCCGAAGTCGTGGTCTACGAGGACCGGCTCTGACGAAGGACGCTCTTGTCGTTCGGGAGTGTTCCAGAACGGGGGCCGTGTACTTGCTAGACGTGCCCCTGGATGGACCAGGAAACGGCCTCGCCGGCCTTGAGAGGGACGACTCCGGTGCCATCGTTGCGCTCGTCCGTTCCGATTGATTCGGGTATCGGGAAGGGCCTTCGCTCAAGCGTGATCTGCTCCGTGTTTCTCAAGAGTCGGTAGAAATCTGCTCCGTGATGGCTTGCGAAGCCTTCCAGCCGGTCGATCCGGTCCATGCTGTCGAATACCTCGGCATAGCATTCGATCGCCGCGGCAGCGGAAAACACTCCGGCACATCCACAGGCGTTCTCCTTGGCATTTTTGGTGTGCGGGGCGCTATCCGTTCCCAGAAAGAACGACGGATCGCCTCCGGTTGCCGCCTCGAGCAACGCGAGCCTGTGCTCTTCCCGTTTCAGCACAGGAAGACAGTATTGGTGGGGCCGGATCCCTCCCCTGAACATCTCGTTGCGGTTGTACATCAGATGCTGCGGAGTGATTGTGCCGGCGACATTGGCCCCGGATTCTCTGACAAATTCGATGCCTTGTCGCGTGGTGATGTGCTCGAGTACGATTTTCAGCTCCGGCAGTTCCCGATGTACCGGTGCAAGAACCTGGTCGATGAAGACGGCTTCACGATCAAACACGTCAATGTGCGGATCGGTTACTTCGCCGTGCACCTGCAGACAGACGCTTTGTCTTGCCATGCTTTCGAGAATTTCCATTATCGCGGACACCCGGTTTACGCCGAAAGCGGAATTGGTGGTCGCGCCCGCAGGATACAGCTTGAATCCCAGCACGTGTTCACATGTCGACGCATCCCTGATCTGGTCAAGCGCGGTCTCTTCGGTCAGGTAGATGCTCATTTTCGGATCGAATCGGGTTCCATCCGGCACCGCCTCAAGTATCCGGTCACGATAGGCGAGCGCTTCCCGGACGGTTCTGACAGGGGGGTCCAGGTTCGGCATGACAAGCGCTCTGCCGAACTGTCGGGCAGTAAATGGCGCAACGCGCTCCAGCATGGAGCCGTCCCTGAGATGGACGTGCCAGTCATCTGGACGGGTAAGGGTGATAGACACGGTCCGAAGAGGTGATGTCGTCTGCTTGGAGAATTCCTGAGGAAAGTCCATTTTATCACACGGTCGACGGCCAACAGTGTCGATGTCCGGGTTCAATACATGTGGGACTGAGAGGGTTCGGTGACCCCGTGTTGTTG
>VYGS01000041.1 GCA_009841725.1 Gammaproteobacteria bacterium | reverse complement strand
GACGTCGACAGTCCGCTCGTCGACGTAGCTGTCCTTCCCCCAGATCTGGTCCAGCAGCCGGGTGCGGTTGTAGACCCGGTCCGGCTTTCTCATGAACAGGTACAGCAGCTCGAATTCCTTGATCCCGATGTCGACGAGCTGGCCGTTGATGTTCAGCGTGTGTGCCTGGGGGCTGATGGAGATGTCCTTGTAGGTGATCGGTTCCCCGGTTTGCTGGGGCTTGTTTCTGCGGATTCCGGCGCGGATCCTGGCGAGCAGCTCGTTGGTGGAAAACGGTTTGGTGATGTAGTCGTCCGCACCGCTGTCCAGGCCCTCGATCTTGTTCTCTTCCTCGCCCTTGGCGGTGACCATGATGATGCAGGTGTCGAGGGTCATGGGATGGGACTTCAACTTCTGCGCATATTCGACGCCATCCATGCCCGGAAGCATCCAGTCGAGCAGGATCAGGTCGGGAATCCGTTTCTTGATGCATTGCTCCGCCTCGATGGCGTCGCCGGCCTGCATGGTACGGTAGCCGTTGCGCTCCAGCAGAAACCGCAACATTTCCCGCAGCGCCACATCATCTTCAACGATCAGTATTGTCGATTTGGCCATAACAGTTCAAGTGGACCAGAAAAATGTTAAAGGAACATGACTGATTCGGGAGGGTTTGTCCGGTCGTTCATGGAGCAGAAATCAAACTGCTGGCGAATCATGGTCAATCGGGTGTCGGCAACGGAGACAGGCCAAGTTCCCTTTTCCCGCTGGTTGCCGGAGCCGAGTTCGACCATTTTGCCGATGTCGGCAAAATGGTCGGCGATATTGTGGCCCGACCGATCGCAGGCTGTCTTGGCTTTGCAAATGACGTTGAGAAAATTGTTCCACTTGGGTATAGGCCAGCAAGTGCTGCGAGTCCCTGGCCAGCCAGTACTCCACACCGTTTTCCGTCTCCTGGGCATGACCCTCGAAAGTCGCTCTCAAGGTCTTGAATCAACTCATTATCGATCGAAAGTCTGGGGCGATCCAGACAAAAGAAGTTGATAGCCGTACCGCCCTTGAGGGCAAATACCTCGATCAACAGCATCACCTGTTTTTCATATTCTGCCTTCATTCGTCCGTTATCCATGTGTGCGGCACGGTAATATAAAATTGCTGATGCCGGACACCCTCGATCGGCAATATTCGGTTGCTGACCCCCAGTTCTATGGCTGCCAGGTTCAATTCCTTGAACCATGCATGCCGAACAGCTTGAGCCAGCGCCAGAAACAGCCGTTTTGCCTTGACGGATTTGCAATGTTGCAGCGTGTTTTGCATCAAGGCCGGTCGCAAACCGGGCAAGCCCTCCATCAATTGCCGTGCTTCTTCAAAATTCGCCCGTTTGGGCAGAAGTTGGCAATATTCCAGCATCGCGCGTTCGGGGCTGCTGATCTTGATGTGTACTCCTTCGCTCTTGACCTCCTGCAGACTGGTGTATACCGGTTCAAACAGACTGCCCGCATTGAGTGTCTGCACGTTTCGGCTGAAATCGAGTTTTCTGAACCAGTCGGGCAGGCGTTGTCCGGCAGGCAGCGCCAGATGCAGGACTGGTGCCCGGCCGATTGGCACGTAGTGTCCCCTGCCTTGTAACTCCAAGGCCGTTCTCGCCGCAGGATATACATGCAGAGAATCCCGTTGTAATGTATGGATTGCGCCTGCCAGCGTTGGCATGGTGTTCGACCGTATCCAGCAGCCTCTGCCCAAGGCCTGAAGCCAGCCGGTATGGCGGTACCGCTGCAGCAATTGGGGTGATACGCCTTTCGATTCCAGCCACTCACTGGTCATGGGTGAGCCCTCTGGACTGGCAGCCAGTATCGTATTGATTTTTGTCGGTTTCATCGTTTGAGCGTATGAAGACTGATGCAGTCCCAGACAAGCTGATTTTACTAATCCACGCAGTTAAACATATTGTTTATCTATTTAATGTCTTCAAATAAATAAGGCAAGAATAATTTTTATATATAAATTATATATACCTAAAGTGTATCTATTATATATTATTTAAATGTGGATGGGGGAGGGAAGCGATATGCTCCGGGAGGATTGTCAACTGATGGTAAGCAGGGTTCTCCAGCAGGTTTTTTCCTGTTCCGGTCCCGCTTCAAGAAGTCAGGAGAGCGTGGAATCCGGACCTTGACCCATCAGCTGGGAGAGCTTTTTCACCCCGTCCGGAATCCGGTCGGCGGGGATGGAGGAAAACCCCATCCGGAAGAAATGGCGGGGCGGATTCTTTCCGTTGAAAAACACGCCTCCCGGCTCGAACAGGACGCCGTCCTGCTCCGCGGTTCTTGCCAGGCTGTCGGCGTTTAGCGATCGGGGCCCCTCGATCCAGAACGAGGAACCGCCGAACGTGGACTTCCGGCTGCCGCCGGGAAAATGCAGCTCCAGCATTTCGCCGAGCATGGTCCAGCGCTCCTTGAGAGTGCGCCGAAGCCGCGTGACCAGGGCGTCGTGATATCCCCGCTTGATGAATTCGGCGACCATGACCTGGTTGTTGCTCGGAGGATGGCGGACCATCAGCCGCCTCAGCGAGCGGGCATGACGTATGAATTCCTTCGGACCGACCATGTAGCCGAGCCGGATGCCCGGCGCCAGCGTCTTCGACAGGCTGCCGATGTAGATGACGCGGCCGTCATGGTCGAGACTCTTGAGCGCGGGGGTCGGCCGGCCAATGAAATTCGATTCCCATTCGTAGTCGTCCTCGATCAGGATGACGTCGTGCCGGTGCGCCTGCTCGAGCAGTTCCATCCGGCGCTCGAGAGGCATGGTGACCGTGCTCGGATAATGGTGGCTGGGGGTCGTGTAGAGACAGTCGCATTCCGACATCCTGCCCCCGGGAATCAGCCCTTGGCTGTCGACTTCAAGAGGGATCGTACGGCGCGTGAAGATGGAAAAGGCGTTTTCCGCGTCCACGTAGCCGGGCGTTTCGAAACCCACGGCTTTGTCCCGGTCCAGCAACAGCTGGGCCGCCAGGTAGATGCCCTGCTGGGCGCCCACCACCAGCAGGATTTCGTCCGGATCGGCCCAGATTCCACGCCGGGGCAGCAGCCTCTTGTGGATTTGCTCGATCAGTTCGGGATAGTCCCTGTCGTTGTGGTCGCGTGTCCAGTGGTGTATCGAATTGATCGAGGCAGCCTCCCGTGCGCACTCCCGCCAGTCGGCGATCGGAAACAGGCTCTGGTCATACTGTCCGCAAATGAACGGATAGGGATACTTGTACCAGTCGCTGGGCTTGGAATTCTGTCTCAGGTCGCCGGGAAAGGCCGTCAGCGTCCGGTTCCAGTCCACGGTGCTGAACCGCATCTTGCGCTGGTTGGCCGGTGACTGGACACGATCCTTGAGGACGCTCTCGTTGATGAAGTAGCCGCTTCGCTCCCGGGTGGTCAGCAATCCGTCATCGACAAGATTCTGGTAGGCGTACACGACCGTGTTTCTCGCCACGCACAGCTGCCGGGCCAGTTTCCGGCTCGATGGCAGCGGCTTGCCGGGATCCAGGTGCCCATCCAGAATGTGATTGACGATCAATTCCTGGATCCGGGATTGCAAGGTCCCCTTGCCGTGTTTCGGAAGCTGAAACAGGTATTCGGTCACGGCGCTTTGTTCACAGTCTTGACGGCATGGAAAACGGTTGCCGAAAATTACGGGCCAGAAGACGACAAGCTGCCGGCGAAGGCGTTTGCCGAGTTGCTGAATCCATTATATACCCGAATTTTCCGGACCCGGGGGCGGCCCCCGAAAGCGGGCCCGGTCGCCCGGATTGCATGTCGATTCCGGTTGAATGGCCGGCGGTCTTTGCATATCATGGGCACCCTGTTGCGGGCAATCCGGAACAGGGTTTCATCGGGGAATCAAATCATGAAGCACGAATCGATAAAACTCCAGTCCCTGCATCACTATGTCGGCGGGCGCAGGATCGAAGGGCAGGGCGGGCGCTTCGGCGATGTCTACAATCCGGCGCACGGCGCCGTGACGAAGCGGGTTCCGCTGGCAAGCCGGGAGGAAGTCGGGCAGGCGGTCGCCCTGGCGGCCGAGGCCTTTCCGGCCTGGTCCGCGACGCCGGCCGGCCGGCGGGTCCAGGTCATGTACAACTTCCGGGATCTGATCCGCTTGCACATGGACGAGCTGGCCGAGCTGGTTTCAAGCGAGCACGGCAAGACCCTCGACGATGCCAAGGGCTCCATCACCCGCGGCCTTGAAGTCGTCGAGTTCGCATGCGGCACGCCGCAGCTTCTCAAGGGCGAATACTCCGCCAGCGTCGCGGCGGGGGTGGATTCCTGGAGCATGCGCCAGCCGCTCGGCGTCTGCGCCGGCATCACCCCGTTCAATTTTCCGGCCATGGTGCCGATGTGGATGTTTCCCCTGGCAATCGCGTGCGGCAACACCTTTGTCCTGAAGCCCTCCGAGCGCGATCCGTCCTGTCCCCTGAGATTGGCCGAGCTGATGAGCGAAGCGGGCTTGCCCGACAATGTCCTGAACGTGGTCAACGGAGACAAGGAGGCGGTTGACACGCTCCTGACCGATCCGCGCGTCCAGGCGATCAGTTTCGTGGGGTCGACCCCGGTCGGCGAGTACATCTATCACCAGGGCACCGCCCACAACAAGCGGGTCCAGGCCCTGTGCGGCGCGAAGAACCACATGGTGGTCATGCCGGATGCGGACATGGACCAGGCCGCCGATGCGGTGCTGGGCGCCGCATACGGCTCTGCCGGAGAGCGGTGCATGGCCGTGTCCGTGGTGGTGTCGGTCGGCGACGGTCCGGCCGACAGGCTGATCGAGATGCTGGAGCCGAGGCTCGAGTCCCTGAATGTGGGGCCGTACACCGACGAGACGGCGGAAATGGGGCCGGTCGTGACCCCGGACGCCAAGGCCTGGATCGAGGGATACATCGCGAAGGGCGTTGACGAGGGCGCCGCGCTGGTTCGCGACGGCCGCGGAATCCGGATCGAGGGGCATGAAGACGGATGTTTCGTTGGCGCAACCGTGTTTGATCACGTCAGGACCGACATGTCCATCTACCGCGACGAGATATTCGGACCGGTTCTCAGCATCGTCCGGGTCGACAGCTACGAGGAGGCGGTCAGGATCGTCAGCGAGCACGAGTTCGGGAACGGAACCGCGATTTTCACCAAGGACGGCGATGCCGCCCGGGACTTCTGCGACCGTGTCCAGATCGGCATGGTCGGCGTCAATGTGCCGATTCCGGTGCCGTTGGCCTACCACAGTTTCGGAGGATGGAAACGTTCCCTTTTCGGCGATCACGCGATTCACGGCCCCGAAGGCGTGCGCTTCTATACCAAGCTGAAAACCGTCACCTCCCGCTGGCCCTCGGGAATCAAGGACGGCGCCGTCTTCAACTTCAGGCAGGGGGGCGAGCACTGACCGGGGAAGCGGGGCCGTCGCCGGATCATCCGGGCGGTCCCGGGTCGTTCCGCTCGGCCCGAAGCGCGATCAGGCGTTCCGGATAATCCGTCGTGATGGCGTCGACGCCGAGATCAAGCATGTCCAGCATGTCCCGCTCGCTGTTCACGGTCCAGACGCAGACTTCCAGGCCGGCTCGGCGGGCCGTCTCGAGCGTGTCCGCGTCGATATCCAGGGCGTTGGGAGACCAGACCTCGGCGCCGAGTTCGTGAACGCGCTCCGGGAGGTCTTCCTGCCGGATCCGGGCTTTTGAGATTTTTCCGTCGGAACCGCCTCCGGTCTGTCCTGCCGGAATGCCGAATTCGCCGTTCTGGTCGCTCAGCAATCCGATCCTGACATCCGGAAGCCGTGACTTGACTCCGAGCGGCAATCGCCAGTCGAAGCTCTGCACGAACGCCCTGTCGACGATGCGCAATGTCTCGAGTTCCCGGGCCGCGATGTCGATCACGCGCTCCGCCGGCGGCATGAGCGAACGGTTGCCCGGTGCGCTTTTCAATTCGAGATTCAGCTCGATGTCGGTATCGAGGCCGTCAAGCAGCCGTGCAACCTCCGCAAGCGTCGGAATCCGGCTGCCGTCGCAGGGAACCTGGTCCGGAAACCGCGCGGCATAGCGCGAGCCGGGGTTCATTCGTCCCACGTCGTAACGCTTCAGATCGGCTGTCGAGCAGCCGCGGATCGGCGGCCCGTCCGCGCCCCAGGTGCCGTCGGGACCGCGCGCGATAGCCCGGGATATCCGGGGATCGTGATGAACGATCAGCCGGTCGTCGGCCGAGATCCAGAGATCCACCTCGACGGCGTCGCATCCGAGGCGGACCGCGGCCAGGATGGATTCGAGGGTGTTTTCGGGACGGACTCCCCGGGCTCCTCGATGACCGTGTATCCGGGGGAATCGATTGCTGCCGGAGGCGTTGTGCGGGATACGGGCCAAGCTCCGCTCCCGACGGGCCATGATTCGTCCGGCCTGTTCGCCCCGAGCGATCCGGGCGGGACTACTGGGCCAGCTCGGAACGGACCTGGCGCGCTTTCTCGATCAGGAAATTGATAACATCGATCAGGTTCTCGTGGCTGCCGGCATGCGATACCGAGGTCATGTAGCGCCCGTCGATGATGACGGTGGGCACGCCCGTGATGCCGTATATGCGTGTCATCACCTTCGAGAAATTGATCTTGCTGTCGATGGCGAAGGAATCGAAGGTGTTGACGATGTCCTCGCCGCTCACGCCGTGCTCCTCGGCCCAGGCCGCAAGATCCTCCTTGCCTGCGAAACTCCGCCGCTCATCGTGAATCGCATGGAACATCATGCTGTGCAGCGGATCGATCCTGTCGAGAACCTCGAACGTGTAGTACGCCCGCGCTTCGAATTCGTTGCGCTGCTGGTTGAAGTAGACCGGCATCGGAACGTATTCGGCGGTGTCCGGCTTGGTCTTCAGCCATTCGTTCATGAACGGGTGGAGCCGGAAACAGTGGGGGCATTGGTACCAGAACACCTCGAGCACCTCGATCTTGTCTCCCGTCTGGACCGGCTGGACCTGTGCAAGTTCAATGTAGTGGCCGTCCTTGACGAACGCCTCCTCGGGTTCCTTGTCCTGGGCCGTGGCGGCCAGCGGAAGCAGGGCCAGGGTTCCCAGCAATGCCGGAAGCAATGGGCGTATCAGCAGGTTCAGGACAGTGCTCATGGAAAATCTCGGAATGGACGGGTTAGGGTGGAGAAACCGTTTTTCGGGCCAGTTCTTCGAGGCGTTCGCCCAGCCACGCGGGAATGCCGTCGAAGCTGCGGTTGCCCATGCAGATGATAACGGTATTGTCGGTGAGGTTCAACTTGACCGCCTGCAGCACGTCCTCCCGGGAGCGGCAGCTGAAAAGCGGAATTTCGGCCCCGATTTCCTCCGGTTTCCAGTCCAGTTCCCGGGGCAGGTAGAAGATAATTCCGTCGGCAAGGCGAATGGATCGCCCAAGAGTGTCCCGGTGCATCCCGCGAGCCATGGTGTTGGAGCCCGGATCGAGCACCGGCACGATCCGGCTGCCGGGATGCCGGGTGCGGACCGCCTCGATCGTGGCCCGGATCGCGGTGGGATGATGGGCGAAGTCCTCGTACAGGTGAATGCCGCCTGAACAGGCGACGAGTTCCAGGCGGCGTCTTGCCGGTACATAGCGCCCGAGGTGTCTGCAAGCCTGTTCGACCGGCACGCCCGCCCTGTGTGCCGCCGCGATGGCGGCCAGGGCATTTCCGGCGTTGTGGGCCCCGATGCATTCCCAGGAGACGGTGCCGGCCTTTCGCGAGCGGTGATAGACGTCGAACGCGGAATGGTCCGCTGTCAGCGCGACCGCATGCCAGTGCCGGTTCCTCTTGCCGAGCGAGGTGAATTCGAGCCGGCTCCAGCAACCCATGCCGAGAACGTCGCGGACGTTGCGATCGTCTCCATTGGCGATGACCGTTCCGCTTGCCGGGACGATACGAAGCAGGTGATGAAACTGTCTCTTTATCTGCTTCAGGTTGTCGAAGATGTCGCCGTGGTCGAACTCCAGGTTGTTGAGCACGGCGACGGTCGGGCGGTAGTGCACGAATTTCGAGCGCTTGTCGAAAAACGCGCTGTCGTATTCGTCCGCCTCGATCACGAACCAGTCGGATGAACCGATTTCGGCGGACCGGGTGAAATTCCCCGGCTGGCCGCCGATGAGAAAACCGGGGTCCATTTCGGCTGCGCTGAGTATCCAGGCCGCCATCGATGCCGCGGTAGTCTTGCCGTGTGTGCCGGCGACGGCGATGACCTTTCGGTGACGCAGGACATGGTCGTGAAGCCATTGCGGTCCGGAGGTGTAGGGCAGGTCCCTGTCGAGAACCGACTCGACGAGCGGGTTCCCTCTGGACAGCACGTTTCCGATGACGACCAGGTCGATCTCGTCATCGAGATGTTCGGGACGATATCCCTGCAGCACCTCGATGCCGGCCTGATCGAGCACGGTCGACATCGGCGGGTAGACGTTGCTGTCGCATCCTATAACGGAATGTCCGAGACGTTGGGCAACCTGCGCAATGCCGGCCATGAATGTGCCGCATATCCCGGCAATAAAGAGCCTCAACTTGCGGGACCTCCCAGCAGTGCGGCGATGCCCGTGGCGATGATGATCTCCATGGCGATCGCAATGCCTACCCCGAACAGGAGGCGGATCTCGAGGGTTTCCTTCAGAATGAAAACCGTGATGGCGAAGTACCATCCGCTGGAGACGATCACGATGAACTTGATGAGACTGACCGTATTGTCAAAGATGGCGTCGGGGCCCGATGCGGCCAACACCGGCAGCATGAGGGCGACCACAACCGCCGAACAGCCGTACAGGGCCGAGGCCGACTGAAGCCACCGTTCCGGTTTTGAAAAGATTCGCAGAAGGAGGTACAGGCTCGCGCCGAGGAGCACGCTTTGCAGCAGGGCCATCATGACCATGTTGTTGCTCCCCCCGAGCAGCAGGTTGCGGATGACGAATGCGGCGGTGGCGCCGGCAATGCAGTGCATCAACAGGTTTCTGGAGGCGGGAAGATCCTGCGGCTTCGCCCGGAACAGGCAAATCCGGACAAGCAGTAAAACCATGTTCATGGAACGGTTTGCCGGGTGAAGGTCGAAGCATTGATGATACCATTCCGGGCATTTCCATGCCATTTGGATGTACGTGATGGAGATTGAACTGGTGGACACCGAAGCCCGTCTTCGGGAACTCGCCGTCGGGTGGTACGGGTGCGACTGGGTCGCGGTCGATACCGAGTTCATGCGTTTCGAGACCTATTATCCGCAACTGTGCCTGGTACAGGTGCACTCGACGTTCGGCACGGCTGGCATCGACACGCTTTGCATCGAGAATCTCGACACCTTGCGCACGCTGTTCGAAAGCGATTCGATCCTGAAAATCATGCATGCCTGCCGCCAGGATCTGGAAGCGTTGCGGCAACGCGCCGGCTTCGCGTTCCAGGCGGTGTTCGACACCCAGATCGCGGCCGCATTTTGCGGGTATGGCGATTCCGTGGGGTATGCCGGGCTGGTCAGGGATCTGTGCGGGGTCGAGCTTGAAAAGGACCAGACCCTGACCGACTGGTCGAGGCGGCCGTTGACGGCGAAGCAGCTGGAATACGCGAAGAACGACGTCGTCCACCTGAACGGCCTGCGCACGGCGCTTGAGGGGCGGATCGACGAGTCCGGCAAGGGGCGGTGGTTTCGGGAGGAATGCCTGGACGCGTCCGCCATGGCCGATCTGGTCGTCGAACCGGAGGATGCGTGGCGGCGTTTCAGCCACATGGATTTTCCGGACGGGGCCCGGGGCGTGGCCCGGGAACTGGTTCTGTGGCGGGAGCGCACGGCGCAGCGGCTGAACCGCCCCCGGCAATGGGTGCTGTCGAACCGCGCCCTGATGGAACTGTGCGTGAGATGGCCGAAAAACGCGGCCCAGCTTGCGCGCGTCCGGTCCCTGGGCAAGCGCGAGGTACGGATTTCCGGCAAGGCCATCCTGTCGATTTTCTCGAAGTCCCGGCCACCGTCCGGGAACGGGTCGAGGGCCTCTGCGGAGCGCCCTGACCGGGAATTCCGGCAGAGCGTCAAGGCCGCAATGGGAATCCTGGGCGAGGTTGCCGAGCACCGGGGAATCAGCCAGGGCCTTCTCGCCAGCCGCAAGGACGTCGAGTCGGTCATCCGCGGGGAAACCGACTCGAAAGTCCTCAAAGGCTGGCGCTATGAAGTGATCGGCAAGGCCTTGCGCGACCGGTTTTGCTGAGCTCGGTTCACTTGCCGGCTTTGAACTGCCTCGGCAGAAGCGCGACGAAACGGCCCCGTTCCTTCATGATTCCGGCCAGTTGTTCGGCCTCGTTTCCGTGCCCCCAGAAGATGTCCGCACGCAGGGGGCCCTTGATGGCCCCGCCGGTGTCCTGCGCGATGTACAGGCGGTTGTATTGCTCATCCGGCCGCCCGGGAAGATTCGTCTGCAGCCACAGCGGCGTGCCGAGCGGGATCACGGCCGGGTCCACCGCGATGCTTCTTCGGGGCGTCAGGGGGGCGCCCAGGGAGCCGATCGGCCCTTCGGCGACACTGTTTCGCAGCTCAAAGAATACATAGCTCGGATTGCGGTTCAGTAGCTCCTCGGCGCGGTCCGGGTTGTCCCGCAGCCACTCGCGGATGGTGAACAGCGACACCTCGTCCCGTTCAAGCTCCCCCCATTCGACCAGCACTCTCCCGATCGGCACGTAGGGATGGCCGTTCTGGTCGCTGTAGCCGGCGCCCACGGTGCTGCCGTCTGCCAGCTGCACCCGGCCCGAGCCCTGGATGTGCAGAAAGAACACGTCGTCCCGGTCGTCCAGCCACAGCAGTTCGCTGCCCTCGAGCAGGCCGGGGTCGGATTCGATTTCCGCACGGGAGAAGAAGGGCACGACCCGGTTTCCCGTGATGCGCCCGCGAAGCCGTTTTCCCTCGAGTTCCGGATACGTGCCGGAGAGATCGACGATCAGAAGGTCTCCGGGACGGCGATAGATGGGATACCGGTATTGCTCGTCCGGGATCAGGCTGCCGAACAGCAACGGCTCGTAATAGCCGGTGATCAGCCCTTCCGTCCTGCCGTCCTTGCCGTGCACCTCGTGGGGCACGAACCAGGTTTCGTAGAATTGCCGCGCCTGGTCGTGATCGGGATTGTCCAGCGATTGCGCGGCGGTGCAGATTTCGCTCCAGGCGTCCCGGCTTGCCAGGACCCGGCAATTGCGCTTGAGGGCCGGCCACGAATCCGCGTGCCGGTCGGAGTGCCAGCCGGCCACCTCGCTCCAGTCGGTGGGCTCGCCGATGCCCGCAGGCGGCGGCTTGAAGTGTCCGCAGGCGGACAGCATGATGAGGCCGGCCAGGGTCAGCAGAAGTCCCGGCCCCCGGCGCAAGGCCGAAGATCGTGAGACCCCTGTCCCGGAGCCGCGAGGCGGGATCGTTGCGCCATCCACGGAAGCCGATACCGTACCCGGCATTTCGAAGCGCCCTTTGAGATTGGTGATGTTCTTCATGGGGTGATGTATAATAACCAGCTTTTCAAGCTTCAGGACAGCCTATATGCCCACAGTACAAGTCCGACAGAATGAACCGTTCGACGTGATTCTGCGTCGTTTTCGACGTGCCTGCGAACGGGCCGGGGTGTTTACCGAATCGCGCCGGCGACAATGTTACGAAAAACCCACCACCATCCGCAAGCGGGACAATGACGCCGCCGTCAGGCGCGAAATGAAGCGCGTCGCCCGCCAACGCACCCGAAACAGAAGGCTGTACTGACCGGCCTTTCAACCCGTGACTCTCAAGGAGCGCATCACTGAGGACATGAAGGCGGCGATGCGCGCCCGGGACACTGTTCGCCTGGACGCGATCCGCCTGCTCAGGGCTGCGGTTCAGCGCAAGGAGGTGGACGACAGGGCCGAGTTGGATGACCGGGGGGTGTTGCAGGTCGTGCACAAGCTGCTCAAGCAGTCCGCCGATGCGGCCGACCAGTTCGCCCGGGGTGACCGCAAGGATCTGGCCGAGAAGGAGCAGGCGGGGGCGGCGATCCTGCAAGCCTACCTGCCGGAACCGCTTTCCGACGCCGACCTCGATCAGGCGGTCCGCGATGCGCTGGCCGAATCCGGAGCCGATTCCATGAAGGATATGGGCCGCGTCATGGCGCTCGTCAAGAATCGGGTCGAGGGTCGTGCCGACATGAAGCGGGTCAGCGACAAAGTGAGATCGCTTCTGCAGTGATCCGGGCCCGCGCCCGGACCGGAATTTCGCCAGACAAGCCCGCACCGGCGATACCGGGGCCGGAGTCCGTGGCCCCGGCCGCCGAACCTAGGAATCGGCGTTCAGCATCAGAAAGCACAGGGTCGAGATGGTTTTCGCATCGATGATATCGCGTCGCGCGATCATGTCGCGGATCTCGCCCGGTTCCATCCAGTGGATCTCGATCAGCTCGTGCGCCTGCAGCGACTGGTTTCCCGTTCGGATGTCCCGGGCTGAAAACGCGTGCAGGAACTCGTCGGAATACCCGGGGGAACTGTAGAACGACGCCAGCTTCTCCCAGCGCGAGGCCGTGCAGCCGGTTTCCTCTTCAAGTTCTCGTCTGGCGGTCTGTTCCGGTGTCTCACCGGTTTCAATGACGCCGGCCGGCAATTCCCAGATCCAGCCCGAGGCGGCATGGCGGTATTGCCGGATCAGGCAGATTCTGCCGTCGTCGTCGACCGCCGCGATCACGGCGGCGCCGGGATGCCGGACAATCTCCAGGCTCACGACCTCGCGGCCGTCATCGGGCGGATGAAATGACTCCAGGCCCAGGCTGACCGTCTGCCCCTTGTACAGCGTTCGCCGCAGGGGTTCGTTGTGGATGTGAACCAGAGACGCCTCGTAGTCGAGCGGCGCCCTGAAGCCCATCAGGTTGAATATCGTGGCGGCCACGTTCGCCAGTCCGCCCTCGACGTCGGGGTGGATCCCGTAGGCATCGTCGTCATGGGAGTCGACGATCACGAAGGGAACCGGATTCAGGGAGTGGGAGGTTCTCGGAACGCGTTCGCCGTCGCGCTCGGAGAACATCTCCTCGGCGTTGCCGTGATCGGCCGTAAAGATGAGGATGCCTCCAAGCGCCTCGACGGCCCCGCGCAGGCGTCCGACGCACTCGTCGACGCATTCGAGGGCCTGGACCGTGGCCTTGATGTTTCCGGTATGGCCGACCATGTCGCCGTTGGCAAAGTTGATTCGCCCGAACGCGTACTCGCCGGTGCCAAGGAGTTCGATGGTGGCGTCCGTGATCTCCTTTGCCTTCATCCCGGGAGCCTGGTCGAACGGCAGGTTGTCCGACGGGATTTCGACGTAGGTCTCGAGCGCCTCGTCAATGTAGCCGGAGCGGTTGCCGTTCCAGAAATAGGTGACGTGCCCGAATTTCTGGGTCTCGCTGACGGCGAAGCTCCGGATCTTCTCGGCGCACAGGTACTCGCCCATGGTCCGTTCGATTTCAGGCGGCTGGACCAGGTAGCTTTCCGGAATGCACAGGTCCCCATCGTACTGGAGCATGCCGCAAAAATGGATGTCGGGAAAGTCCCCCCTGTCGAACTTGTCGAAGTTCGTGTCTTCCAGGGCGCGCGAGATCTCGATCGCCCGGTCCCCGCGAAAATTGAACAGCACCACCGCGTCGCCGTCGCGCATTCTTCCCACCGGCTCCCCGCCGTCGGCCACGACAAACGGGGCAAGATACTGGTCGGTGACCTCTTGGTCGGCTGCGTACTGGCGACTCACCTCCTCGATGGCGTCGCTCACGAGGGAGCCGTCGTCATCCACCTGTCCGTGCACATGGGCATCGAATCCGCGCCGGACCATCTCCCAGTCGGCTTCATAGCGGTCCATGGTGATGCGCATGCGTCCGCCGCCGCTGGCAATCCGGTAGTTCGCGTCCGCCGCCCGGTTGATCCCGTCCAGTTTCGACTGGAGCTGTTCAAGGTATTGCGGAGCGGAGCGGGGATGGACATCGCGCCCGTCCAACAGGGCATGGATGCACACCGAGTCGATTGCGGCCTCGCGGCACCGTTCCAGAAGCCGGAACAGATGATCGATGTGGGAATGGACGTTGCCGTCCGACACCAGTCCGAGAAAGTGCACGGTCGCGCCGGATTGGCCCCGCTTCTCGATATTCTGCCAGGCAGCGGATTCGAACAGCGAACCGGAATCCAGGGCGGAGTCGACCCGCTTCGCTCCCTGCTCGAAGACGCGTCCGGCGCCGAGCGCGTTGTGTCCGACCTCGCTGTTGCCCATGTCCGAATCCGAGGGCAGTCCGACCCATGTCCCGTGCGCATGGAGACGCGTGATCATCGCGCTCGAGAGCAGGCCGTCGATGTTCGGCGTCCGGGCCAGGGACAGGGCGTTGGCCGGACCGGCCTTTGCCAGTCCCACCCCGTCGGCAACGATCAGCAGGACCGGGCCGGAACGTCCGTGAAATGTGACCAATCGTTCAAGATTCATGACTCTTCTCCGTTGTTCGGGTTCAAAATGTCCGACGGGAAATCGGCTTTGCGGATCCATTCCCTGAATTGCTCGAGGGCCCGGGCGCGGTGGCTGACCGCGTTCTTGACTTCGGGTCCAAGCTCCGCCGCGGTGCAATCGAATTCGGGCAGATAGAATACCGGGTCATACCCGAAGCCATGGCTGCCGGACGGGGTGGTCGCAATCCGTCCCGCCCACGATCCGAAGAACAGCGCGGGGCAGTCGTCCTCGCCGTGCTGCACCATGGCGATCACGCAGTGGAAAGTCGCGCTTCGCATCCCGCTTTGCATGCCTTCGAGCCGCCCGAGAAGCTTGGCGATGTTCTGCCGGTCCGAGGCACCGGGCCCGGCGTACCGGGCGGAATGGACGCCCGGAGCGCCATCGAGGCCGTCGACCGCCAGCCCGGAATCATCGGCAAGCGCCGGAAGGCCGCAATGACGGCTGGCGGCGCGGGCCTTGATCAGCGCGTTTTCCCGGAATGTCCGGCCGGTCTCTTCGGGATCCGGGATGCCGAAATCGGACTTGGGCCGGATCACCAGCGGGCATGAGTCCAGGATGGATTCGAATTCCCGGAGCTTTCCGAGATTCCCGGAGGCAAGAACGATTTCCATGGCGGGCCGTTTCGAAAGCCGGTATCAGTCGTCGTCCTGTTGTTCAAGCGCGCGTCTTTGGTGCTCGAGCAGTTGCCGGCATGCCGAATTCGCCTGGAGCAGCATCGTATCGATGTCGTCTTTGGAAAACGGCTCCCTTTCGGCCGTGCCCTGAATCTCGATGAACCGGCCGCTGTCATCCATGACAACGTTCATGTCGGTGTCGGCCTGACTGTCTTCCGCATAGTCGAGATCGGTGACCGCGATCCCCCGGTAGATGCCGACGGAGACCGACGCGATCGCGCGCACGATCGGGTTGGCCGCGATCCTCTTTTCCCGGAGCAGTCGGTTGACGGCATCGACAATGGCCACGTAGCCGCCGGTGATGGCGGCGGTGCGGGTGCCGCCGTCGGCCTGGATGACGTCGCAATCCACCGTGATGGTCCGCTCGCCGAGCAGTTCCGTGTTGACACAAGCCCGCAACGCCCGTCCGATCAGCCTCTGGATCTCGAGCGTGCGCCCGGTTTGCCTGCCGCGTGCCGCTTCGCGCGCGGTCCGCGTGCTCGTGGAGCGGGGGAGCAGGCTGTACTCGGCCGTGATCCAGCCCCGCTTCGAGTTCCGCAGGAAGGGCGGGACACGGTCCTCGACCGACGCATTGCACAGGACGCGGGTTTCGCCGAATTCGATCAGCACCGAACCTTCCGCGTATCGTGTAAAGCCTCGCGTGATGCGTACCGGCCGAAGTTCGTCGGGTTCGCGGTTGCTGGGTCGGATCATGAATCAGGCTCGTCGGGCGAACGGCGGATTATACATCAGGCATCCGGTCGAATCGCCGTTTTGCGATAGCTGTCGAGCTTCAGTCCGTGGATGGATATGCTGTGATAGCCGTTGAACTTCCAGCCCGCCTCGTCGAGCATTCCGCATTCGGTGAATCCCAGCTTTTCGTGCAGGCGGAGCGACACCGCGTTGGGCAGCGTGATGATGGCAAATGCGCGATGCAGATCCGTTTCGGCAATCCGGTCGAGCAGTCCGCGGTACAGCCTTTCCCCGCATCCCCGGGAGGTCATGGCGGGGTCGACATAGACGGTCGTCTCCGTGGAGCGGTCATAGGCGGCCTTCGGACGAAACCGGGTGTTGCAGCAAAATCCGGTGATCTGTCCGTCGCTGTCGGCGACAAGCAGGTGGTAGGGCGTCTGTTCGTTGTTGAAGGATTCGATCCAGGCCCTGCGTTTTTCAAGGCTCCATGGTTGCGTGTCGAAATTGACGGTGGTGTGTTCGATGTACCAGTTGGCGATCTCGTTGATCGCGGCCGCATCCCTGATCCCGGCCGGTCTGATCACGGTTTGCATGGGCGCTCAGACGGGCCGGCAGGCCACCAGATTGATCAGTTCGTAGACGATTGTCGCGGCGGCGAGCGAAGTCAGTTCCGCATGATCGTAGGCGGGAGAGACTTCGACCACGTCCGCGCCGGCCAGATTCAACCCTGCGAGCCCCCTGAGGATGTTGAGGAGCTCCCGGGTGCTCAGTCCCGCGATTTCCGGCGTCCCGGTGCCCGGAGCATGGGCCGGATCGAGAACGTCGATGTCGATCGACAGATAGAGCGGGCAATCCCCGACCCGGTTCCTGATCCGTCTGGCCACATGGTCCGGGCCGTGCCGCTCGAGCTCGTCGCAGTGGATGACCTTGAATCCCAGTTCCTCGTCGTTCTTGAGATCTTCCGGGCTGTAGAGGGGTCCGCGGATGCCGACATGCATCGAGGCGTCGTCCCGGAACAGCCCCTCTTCGGCTGCCCGGCGAAAAGGCGTACCGTGAGTGTAGGGCGCGCCGAAGTAGGTGTCCCAGGTATCCAGATGGGCGTCGAAATGCACCAGGGCGACCGGGCCCTGCAACCGGTTGTTGACCGCCCTGAGCAGCGGGACGGCGATGGTGTGGTCGCCGCCCAGGCTGATCAGGACCTCGGATTTCGCGTTCAGATCTGTCGCGGCCCGTTCGATTTGCCCGATCGCCTCCTCGATGCTGTAGGGGTTGCAGGCGACATCCCCGGCATCGGCAACCTGCAGGGATTTGAACGGCTCGGTCTTGTAGTCCGGGTGGAAGTTGTACCGCAGGTGCCGCGAGGCCTGGCGGATGGACTGGGGGCCGAAGCGCGCGCCGGGGCGATAGCTCGTGCCCGAGTCGAACGGTATGCCGAGGATGGCGATGTCACAGGTGCCGACTTCTCGAAGCTCGGGCAGCCTGCAGAATGTTGACGGGCCGGCATAACGGGGAACGACGGTTCCGCTGACGGGTTCCACTGTGGAGGGTCGGTCGGTTGACATGGGTTGGCGAATCCGGGCGCAATGGCATCGAAAGCCGAAAATAACGGATTTTCCCGAGTTATTCCACTGCGGACGGGGAGCGGACCGGACGAAGCCTCAAGTCCCGGATTGCCGGTTTGACCGGGCCGGTTCGCCGGAGCCGGAAAATGCCGGCCGTTCGCGGAGTCCGGATGTTTGGCCGAAACCCCCTCACAGCAGTCCCCGGATGCCGGAGGAATGCCGGATTTCCCCGTCCAGCACATACTTCTCGCGATTGTCCCGCAGTTCCGCGGGGGTGTACCGGTAATTGCCCATGATCCCGAACGACTG
>VYGS01000071.1:1442-3615 GCA_009841725.1 Gammaproteobacteria bacterium | reverse complement strand
CCGAGGCGTTCGCGAAAATCAGGGAAAGCGGAAGCCTGTTCGTATCCCGGGGCGACGATACCGGAACACACCGAAAAGAGATGCAGATCTGGGCCATGACCGGACGGCCCCCGAACGTACAACGCTATCGCGAAGTCGGGCAGGGAATGGGCAAGACGCTGCAGATTGCGGGAGAACTCGGAGCCTACACGCTGACCGATCGCGGCACCTGGCTGTTCGCCCGGGAGCGCTCGCCTCTCGAGATCGGATACGAAGGGGACCCGAGCCTGTTCAACCAGTACAGCGTCATGGCGGTGAATCCGACCCGCCATGGAACCGGCAACTACGTCGGCGCCAAGGCGCTGATCGACTGGCTGTCCGGGGACAAGGGGCAGCGCATGATCGACGAATACCGGATCAACGGCCAGAAACTGTTCAACGCGAACGCCGGGGGCTAGGTCCGCTCGTCGATGTCGGTATTGGAAACCTGAATACCGCCGGAGTCTTCGTCCACGCGATCCATTTCCAGCGTCTGCTCGAGCTGTTCTCGGGCATGCAGGGCGATCGTGATCAGCGCCTTTTCGTCGTGCCGGTTCCCGACCTGCCGGTTCAGCGTCTCGATGTCGTGGCGGACATAGGTTTCTGCCATTCGGCTGATATGCGATTCGGGAAATCCGAGATGCTTCAGGGTGTTCTTGCCCATTTCGACCGCCGAATAGAAGGTATCCCGGGTCACGTCCTGAACATCCATGCTGATCAGGTCCATGGCGTGGTCCCGGTCCTGTGCGCGGGCGATGATCTTCAGCTCCGGGTAGGCCTTCTTGATCATGTCGACGGCCTGGTTGGTCGCGGAGGCGCTGTTCATGGTGAGAATGATCAGGTCCGCCTGATCCGCATTGATCGCCTTGAGCACATCGTGCTTGAAGATGTCCCCGTAGAATGTCCGGTACCCGAAACGCCGGACACGGCGAATGTGATCGGGATCGTTTTCGATGACCACCGGTTCGATGCCGTTGGCATGAAGCATGCGCCCGACAATCTGGCCGACCCGGCCGAAACCGACCAGGATGACCCGGCTTTCGTGATCGATCTCGTCCATGTCGCGGGCCTGTTCGGACGCAACACGGTAGTACGGCTCGATAACACGGTCGTTCAGGATCACGAGCAGGGGGGTGATCACCATGGTGACGGTCACGATCACGGTCAGGTTTGCCGACAGGTCCGGATCGATCGCGCCTGCGGCCGCGGCGAATGCGAAGAGCACGAAGGCGAACTCGCCGCCCTGAGAGAACAGGAAGGAAAACAGGGGGCGTTCGCTGATGTCGAGTTTTGCGAGCCACGCGAGGAAATAGAGGATGGCGGCCTTGATGATCACGATGCCTAGGGCGGCGGACAGGATGAGGACGGGGTGTCGGAGCAGCAGGCCGAAGTCCATGTTCATCCCGACGGACATGAAGAAAAGGCCGAGTAGCAGTCCCTTGAAGGGCTGGATGTCCGACTTGAGGGCATGGCGGTATTCCGAGTCGGCCAGGATGACGCCGGCCAGGAATGCCCCGAGCGCCATCGAGAACCCCAGCGCGTGCATGGCCGTGGCCAGGCCGAAGATCAGAAGCAGTGACAGGGCCGTGAAGATTTCCGGAAGGCGGGTGGCGACGACGAACCGGAACACGTGATGCAGGGCATACCGGCTGAGAAGGAAAATCCCGACCGACGCTGCAAGCACGGTCAGGCCGGAAATCGCCGGGTGCGCCTCGCCGGAATCCGGAAGATCGCCCGCCAGGAACGGGATCAGGGCCAGCACGGGAACCACCAGCAGATCCTGAAGCAGCAGGACCGGAA
Source organism: Gammaproteobacteria bacterium (assembly GCA_009841725.1). Taxonomy (GTDB): domain Bacteria; phylum Pseudomonadota; class Gammaproteobacteria; order Arenicellales; family Poriferihabitantaceae; genus Poriferihabitans. The sequence goes on along the minus strand of VYGS01000071.1, from coordinate 1,797 downwards.
ACCCGGTCCGGCCGATCGGGCGCTTGAACAGGTTTCGCTCATTGATGATCTGGAGCGACATGGCGGTCGAGGACAGGGCCAGAGACAGGCCGATGATCGTGGAGATCTGCCAGCTCAGGCCAAGATACCAGGCAGCGCCCCCGATCGCCAGGGCGCTCAGCGTGACCTGGATTCCCCCGATTGTGGCCATGGGCTTTCTCATTTTCAGCAGTTTCCGGGGTTCCAGCTCCAGCCCGATGATGAAGAGCAGGAGCACGATCCCGAGTTCGGAAAATTCGAGCACATCCTGGGCGTTGTCGATGAATCCGAAGCCCCAGGGGCCGATCAGCATGCCAGCAAACAGGTATCCGAGCAC
>VYGS01000071.1:0-1432 GCA_009841725.1 Gammaproteobacteria bacterium | reverse complement strand
ATCCGAGGCCGAAGCGGGCAAACAGGGAGACCAGGATAACGGCCGAACCGAGGTAGATCAGGAGGTTGAGAATGATGCTGCCGGTATCCATGTGGGGAAACGCCGTCCATGGCTGGACGGGTCGAGTCAAACCGCAATTATATCAGCGGCAGTACGGACAAAACCCTTCATCCGGCAAGCCTTTCCCGAAGTTCGGATGCCGGGAAAACGGGATAATTCGGCCGGTCTCGATGCATGATCGGATTCGGCACATCGCATTGAAATGAGGGCTGCAGAACGAATACAATCGGCGCACGGCCTGGGGCTGTCCGGATGTCAGTCATCCGGCCCGGCAGGCCGGTGGTCTGACCAATGGCCCGCATAGCTCAACTGGTAGAGCAGCTGATTTGTAGTGATTGCACCTTGCGGGGGAAACCCCTCGAGTGGAGGCGGCTAAAACGGGGAAACCTGACTTGCGGTCCGCGACCGTCCGGATACGGGTGCGGATTTCGAATGGCAATCCCGTGCTATGTGCCGGAATTCCGGCATGGAGTGTAGAGACTTTACACCGCCCACCTTAATTTTCATTCGGTACGAATGAAGAGATGGTGAAGAGAAAGTCCAGACCCCAAACCGGGCGGAATGCCCGGGCCGTGAAAACGGTAGCGGGTAAGAATCAGCAGGTCGGGGGTTCGAATCCCTCTGCGGGCTCCAGAATTCGGGGGTCTATGTCGGGCGCATAGGTCGCATTTGAAGCGCGGCGACATTTCCGTCCCGACTCCTCCCGGGGCCCGGAGCCGGTTCCTGCGGCATCGTCGGCAGGGGGATGAATTTCCTGAAAAAAGATTCCGACTGTCCATTGACAATTTTTACGAAATTAGGCAAAATCAATTGTTTTCGCTGGCTTAGTGCGGAGGGGTTCCCGAGCGGTCAAAGGGGGCAGACTGTAAATCTGTTGGCTCAGCCTTCGGAGGTTCGAATCCTCCCCCCTCCACCAGCAGTTGCCGGAGGGCTACCGGGCAAGAGGCCGGATCGTTTGCCCGGTTCTCGTCGGGGAACCCGTCGGAGATGGTGGATGGGCACGGATGGAGCAAGCAGGCGTTGCGGGTGTAGTTCAACGGCTAGAACCTCAGCCTTCCAAGCTGATGATGTGGGTTCGATTCCCATCACCCGCTCCAGTCTCCGGACTTGCAGCGGCAGGGTAGCGGCCCACATAGCTCAGTCGGTAGAGCACTTCCTTGGTAAGGAAGAGGTCACCGGTTCAAGTCCGGTTGTGGGCTCCAGTCGCCCGAAGTGCTGGGCGGGCCAGTGAGAACGGACGGTTATGAAAATGTTTCTGCCGGTGTTGAATCCAACGTCGGCGACCAGTTGACTGATTGAGTTTGGGAGAAACCGGGCATGGCGAAAGAGAAGTTTGAGCGGACGAAGCCGCACGTGAATGTTGGGACGATCG
>VYGS01000073.1:15924-17852 GCA_009841725.1 Gammaproteobacteria bacterium | reverse complement strand
CACCGGCTTGAGAAACTCGGTCATCATCTGCACCATTTCCATGTCGACGATCAGCTTTTCAAACGAGGCGCAAAGCCCGCCTTCCAGCCATCCCCCGCTGTGCTTGATCATGTTCCCGTGGGCCATGACCGCCGCCCACAGGGACATACCGGATTCCCATGCCGCCTGGGCATCCACGCAGTTCGACGCATTGACGTTGGAGGTGCGATACGGTATCCGGTATTTCCTGGCGAGCTGGCCGCCGATACAGACCGCTTTCGAATACTCCGGGGTTCCGAACGCGGGTGCGCCGGATTTCATGTCGACATTCGACGTAAAGCCGCCGTACATCGCCGGCGCCCCCGGATTGACCATCTGGGTCACGGCCAGAACGCCCAGGGCCTCGGCGTTCTGCTGGCTCAGGGCCCCGGCCAGGGTCACCGGACTCATCGCGCCCGCCAGCGTGAACGGGGTAACCACAACCGGCTGCCCGAATTCGGCCATGGTCATCAGCCCCTCGAGCATCGGACCGTCGACTTTAAGCGGCGAATTCGTGTTGACCACGGTCATGATGCTCGGTTCCCGCTTGAGCCGTTCCCTGTCGATGGACCGGGCCATGCAGATCATCTCGATGGCGTCCTCGATTCTCCCGTTTCCGAGACTGTAGGCATGCCAGGGTTTTTCGGTCAGGGTGATGAAGGCCTCGTAGGCGTCCAGATGCCGGGTGTGTGTCGGCAGGTCGGTCGGCTCGACCGGATAGCCCGAGAAAGCGCCGATCACATTGAATGACTGCCCGAGCTTGAGAAACCTGCAGAAATCGTCAAAGTTGCCGGATCTCCGGCCCCGATCCAGGTCCGAGCTGTTCGGGGCGCTTGCAACCATCGTGAAATTCAGGTGGTTTCCTCCATAGACGCTGTTGTATCGCGGGTTTCTCGCGTGCAGGACAAACGTCTCGGGAATCGTGGAAATCGCCCTCATGACAAGATCCCTGTCCAGCGTCACATAGCCCGTGGCGGGATCGATCCGGGCGCCGTGAGCCACCATGAGTTCCCTCGCCCTGTCGCTGACGATTTCAAGCCCGATTTCCTCAAGCACCCGCATCGAACCGTCATGCAGGGCCTGCAATTCGTCCTCGCTCACGAGCTCGATCGGCGAATAGGGATTGACAATCCGGTCATGCGGAATCTGCTCCAGCGAAAAAACAGGGCTCTTTCGTGATTGACGCGACCTTCTTCCCATGGCATTCCCTCTATGTCGAACGTGGCCCCTCTGGTGAACGGGAGGGAGCAAACCGGGGCGCCGCGGGCTCCTTCATGTCGGGGCAACGACGCCAATCAGGTGCCGACATGCCCGCATCGGTCAACCCCGTCCTTCATGCTGCCGGGCCATTCGGCAACGTTCAGCCGGGCGCGCCCGCCGGATTTCAATTAAACTCCCGTATCTGAAATCCGTGCCCGCATGATATGCCCGCCTCAAGTCAAATTCAAGATACGCCAGTCGCGTCGAAACCGGTCATCCTGTGCGGAATGTATGCGTTTTCCCCGGTCCTGGAGAACGCCTGGGGCATGCTGCTCGGATCCCTGCACCGGCACCTCGAGCCTCCGGCCATCGATCCTTTCGAAATCCGGTACCGCGACGACACGCAGGCATTTCACGACAAACGGCTCTATCTGGGACAGACCTGCGGATACCCCTACCGGGTCCGCTACATGAAGACGCACGAGATCATCTCGGTTCCCGAGTTCGATGTCGAGGGGTGCGCCGGTCTCTTCTACTCGAGCTGGCTCGTCGCCCGGGCGGATGATTCGAGAATGTCTCTTGAAGATTTCAGGAGCGGCACTGCCGTTGTCAACAACTTCGATTCGAACAGCGGGATGAACGTGTTCCGCCATGCGGTCAGCCGGATTGCACACGGGGCAGCGTTTTTCAGCGAGGTGAGAAGCTGCGTC
>VYGS01000073.1:0-15914 GCA_009841725.1 Gammaproteobacteria bacterium | reverse complement strand
GCTCCCATGTTGCCAGCCTGCTCATGGGCCGGCACCACGTAGGAGACATCGCGTCGATCGATTCGGTCACCTAAGGACTTGCGACGGAACTCTGGCTGGTCGATCCGTCGTATTTCCGCATTCTCGCGCAAACGGAAGCCACGCCGGGACTGCCCTTCATCGCTTCCCGGAGACTCCGGCTTGACCCCGAGACGATCACCGCCGCCCTGAATGCGGCACTGGAATGCCTTCGGCCGGCTCCGGTTGCGCTGCTACGGATACGTAGATTCTCGACCGTGGATTCCGGCGTCTATCGAAAGATCAGCGATCTCGAACAGGCTGCCGTTCGTGCCGGATATCCGCATCTGGCCTGAGCCCGCGCCAGCAACCTTGTCAAATTCCGCAAGGCGGACTCCTGTTTCAACGGTCACAATCAGTGGCAACGCCTGTCGATACTACGATGCCCGGATCGGATGCCCGGCTTTTCAGAACAAAATAAATGAAAGCTCGATTCACTGATGGTTCGGAAACGACACCGTGTTGAAGTGGATTTTCGGGGTGTCATCGATTCGGCTTTGCGACATCAATCACACAAACCTGAATCCTGAAATTTTCAGGGTTCGGGAGTAGTGATTTCAATCTCTCTTCTAGTTCAACCGGACCGGCTGGAATGCTTCCTGAAATCCGGCGGGGCTTGCAATGCTCCGCATTCCCGAACCAGAGAACCAGATAGATGCCATGACGACCAGCCCCCGGATCTATCGCATATTTTGCGATCAGCTGGGTCTCGATGGCACGCTCCAAATCGGAACTACAGCTTTTCTTGATTTCAACCGGAACATTGAAACCCTGATAGGCGACACGGATATCAGCCTGTTTTTCATTTGCGTAATTTCCTTCTCGCAGCACATCGATTCCGTATGGCTCTAATCTGGGCTTCAGGTACCCAATCAACGAATCACGGCATGCGGGTTCCGGTCTCGGGCGTTTAGGGCGCTTATATTGATCGACATTCCAATATTGAAGCCATCCATCAGCGTTTCCGTGACGTATATCATTCGCTATCTCTTTCAGTTTTTCATAAGTAAATGCCGCCAGATCAGCCGCATTGGCAGGACTTTTTCCGTCGAGAGTTTCAAGCACCTGACCCAGCTCGGAGTAACCGAATTCCGCCTCACGGTACACCGCATTTTGCTGGTAGGCGGCATCAACAAGATAAGATTTCCATGGACGCAAATTTTCTTCGGACAGCAGTTTCTGGATCGCATCGGTGGCATCGGGCGAGGAAATGGCTGCCAGTTGCCCTATGTAATTTTTCACCTGATCGGCTGCACTCATATCGGATGAATACATAACCCCCTCTTCTGAATCATCGTCAAGGGAATACGGTCTGTACGAAGTACCGATGAGCTGTATGAGCAATCGGAGTACAGGCACGTTCTGACAAGATTGGATTGAGTGCGGGAGTTGCAGTCGTCCGGTCACGGACTCGGCCAGAAAGCGAATCCGGCGTTCCTTGCCGGTAACGTAAGATTCCAGCTCTTGAGCATATGTATCCGGAGAAAGATATAACCCAGCAGTCAACCAGTGGATTCGCTGGGCGATGTTCATGCCGCTTTGGGCGAGCTTGCTGTCGATCAAGTTCAGGAGGACTTTGGGCTGGCAATATTTGCTGGCCGACAAGAGCAGGTAATTCAGGTTCGACAGTTGGTCAGAAGTACAGCGAACAGGAAATTTTTCCAGCAGAGGCATCGTGGCCAAACGTGCCACCTTTTCATGTCGTTCCGAATTTGCCAAATCAAACAGGGCAGAAGCCTCCTTGCGATTTCTCAATCTGGTGAGGGCATATTTTTCCAGTACGTCAGCGACAACCTCCGGGCGCGTAGTCAGCAACCATTTGAACCAGAATGGCGGCCGATCGACCGGATCTCGCATTGTGGGCCACATGGGCACGGTATAGTGAATGGCCAAGGCCAGCCGGACAACTAGTTCCTTTTCAAATATCTTGTCCAATTGCCTGGGATCAGAGATATCTTCAAGCCCGGCCATGATTGGATACGAGAGAGTGTGCCTACGATTACGAACTCCCAAGCGCAGAATTTCCTTGTATGACGGAAGGTCATTCCGTTCGGTGGCCATACGAAATCCTGTCAGGATATCTTTGACCAGAGAATTATCTCCACGCAGTAGCATGCCTAGCCGCGCTCTGGGAGTATCTCCCCGGACATTCGAATACCCACCCAAATAGACTTGGGCAAGCTGGTACAGGAGACCTGATGGAGCCCGATTTTGACGAAACTCGGCTTGGTATGGTTTCACATGGTCGTGCCAGTCAGGCCTTGGGCTCGACTGTACTTGGAGATTGCTCGACTGTACTTGGAGATTTTGGTGTGCTTCATCAAAAATATCTCTGAGCCCGGGGTGCCTGGCGAGGCGCTTCAATACAACATCGTGAGACAAACCTTCGTTTCCGCGATGATCTTGCAGACATTCCGCTACCTTTCCCAGAAACCAGCTTGCAATCCTTTGGTCTTCAGCAATAATCGCCTGATCAATGCACCAAAGTCCTAAATCGGGAGGTCGCGTAGCATTGACGAGTCTACTGTATTCTTCCCTATGCATACAGTGCCAGAATCCGGCAGATTCAGATTTGTCCGACAGATTCGCACAATTCCTGACTCCCATCGACAGTAGCGATTTCCATGCTGTGGGATGGCCTTCAAGCCAATTCCGGATGGTTGGCCAGCCACGATTGCCGATATTCCCATCAGGAAGTGAAAGGCTCAACCACAGGAACAAACGGTCCAGATCGATTTTCTCTCCCGACAATTCAAGGAGTCGAGCCAACAAGACCGATGCAAGATCGTGAAAGAAACGGATCCGTGAGTTCTCGATCCGGTCGATTTTACGGACCCTATCATGGCATTGGACGAGCTGATCGAGTATTTCGGTCAGTTGTTTCGGTGTGGATTTTTTGGGGAGAAAATGGGCCCAGAAAGACTCATAGCCAAGATCGTATATCCTTCTTATTGGAACCTTCAGATATTTGATGATCTCCGATTCAGAAATCACGTCGGGATACAACCTGCTCAAAAGATGGCCCAGCAATGCATCGCTACGATCCCGTACCATACCGGCAAGAATATCGTCAGCCAGCGTTTTGAGATCTTTGGAATGAAGGATTTCCGACTCCCAATATCGCATCAGCGCATCAACGGCACACGCTCTGACATCCGATCGAAACGTGTCGTCACGCACCATCCGCATCAGCGTTCCGATCATGTCCGGAAGAAGAACTGAGTGATTGAATGCCTTGAGCATGATGACGGCAAAAGCCTGCTGCGATTCGCCCCGAGACGGATCGTCCAGCAATTCCCGAACATTGTTCGCCATGTCGAGCGTCATCAGATCGCCAAGCCTCGAACTCAGACTGTGCAGAGAGATTATGATTGATCTACCATTTTCCTCGATTTCCTTCATGAGACGATCAAGCAGCAGACGTTTTTTATCGAGAGAGAAATGGCTGGCATCTCCGTACAGAATTGTCCCGACAGGATCTCGTGAAATAATTTCTGACTGGGCCGATTGGGCTTGGGCTGCGAGCCATGCGACTAGTCCGCGAAATTCCGGCATCACCACACCGTCATGCCCTGTGACAAGCGCAAAAATGCGTCCTACCGAAAGACCGCCATCGACAAGCTTAGCTAGATACCTTCCGGCCAGAAACTCGGCGACCTCGCGATGAATGGGAACGACTTGACCATGAACCGGTGACTCAAACAGTTTGGATTGCAGACAACGACGGTATATGCCCCTGTCATGCCCTGGAAGCTGTTCGAGTGAAATAAGGCCATTTCCGCTTTCGGTACCGGGAAGACGGAATCCGGCGGCGCCAGTCAGCAATTGCACTGCACAAATTTTGCCGCTGGCCTCCAACAGCTCGGAAATGCCGAACGAATTCACATTCGCCACTTCATGTTCTGTATTGTGTTCTGCGACAAGACTGTCGCAAGCCATTTCAAAGGCCTTCAATCTGGTTTCTGGCCAGCCACCGTCTTCGCGCACAGCAAGTGCAAGCATCCTGAGACTTTGGGGGTTGGTTAACAATCCCTGAATACCCCTTGCCCGTGCTTTACTGATGAAATTTTCGGGATCTTGGATGCCAAGATTGGCGTACAGGATTGTGCGGGCATCGTCGTCGGACAAGGGATCGATACGCAATACCGTGATGTTGCGACTGGGCGATACGAGATTCAGTCGTTCGCTATCGGTTGCACCGAACCAGTCGGCTTCGCGGCATGAAAGGCGGAAACGGGGATCTCCCAGCCTGCCTAGCCTTTTGCGGATATTATCAAGCGGAGTCCGTCCGTCGGCCTGTCCCGCCCTGGTTTCGTCAAGGCCATCGATGAACAGAGTTGTATTGTGCCATTCCGGCTTGTCTTCAAAGGTGCCAAAATCACGTGCGGTAACGTACAGACCACCCTGCTGACTGCGGGCTTCTTGATCGAATGTCGTGGTTTTTCCGGCTCCGGGGGGTCCGAGCAGCACGTAAGCTCCCTCGGACCTGAAATCCTCTATGGGAAGAGGTTCGGATAGCGGTTGATCCTGTGAGAGACCGATCTCGACTTTTCGAACTGTTCGAGGAACGTAAGTTTTCATCATCAATCAAACCATTCATCTGCGGGTTTCGACAGAAATTCTGACAAGGAGATATCTCCCTCGTCGCTCACAAGAACGGACTGACGAACATCAAATTGTTCCGCAAAGCGACCAAGGCCGCGCACCCGTGGCCTGTGCACACCGCTTTTGACTTCGAATGCGATGACTTTCGGGCCCCTCGAAAGGACAAAATCGACTTCGTACTCCTTTTCACGCCAATAGTGAAGACGACAACGCGAAATCCCCGTGTTGAACAGATGGGCACCGACGGCACTTTCGACAAGACGACCCCAGTAGGAACGATCTGCCATGGCTTCCCTGAAACCGTATTCGGCTTCAGCCGTCATGAGTGCCGTGTTGAGTACATTGAGCTTTGGAATGGAGGATTTCCGCAGATGCGGTTTGGCACTGTACTTCTGGAGGCCTACAATCAGCCCCGCTCTTTCAAGCAACTCTAGATAGCGCGCCAGAGTTGTCGTATTGCCAGCATCCTGAAGCTGGCCTATCATCTTGTTGTAAGACAATATCTGACCCGAATACTCGGCACTGAGCTGGAACAGCTGCTTGAAAAGCGCGGGCTTGTCCACGCGCTGCATTGCGAGAATGTCTTTCTCGATGTTGGGCTCGATCAAGGCTTCGACAATGTATGAGCGCCATCGATCCTGTTCGCCAACATATGAAGCCCCTCCCGGATAGCCGCCGAAATAGATGTAGTGCTCCAGATCGAAACCGAATGCCTCTGCCATTTCCGTAAACGACCAATGCGTCAAGCGAACAGTCTCAAACCGTCCGGCAAGACTTTCTGTCATCCCCTGTTGCATGAGGAGAGGAGCGGAACTCAGCAGAATCACATGAAGTGGCAGATCATTCAGACGATCCTCATCCCAGAGACCCTTGACAGTCTCCGACCAGCCCGCAATTTTCTGGATTTCGTCGAGCGCCAGAACAAAGCCGACACCTGAATTTCGAGCGTTCTCACGCGCGGTATCCCATTGTCGAACAAGCCATTCCGTATCTCTTGACCTGTCAGACGGGATTCGCGGCCGGGATACAAATCCCGTGATGTCGCCTGTCGTATCCGGGACTAGGGGCAGTGTCGTCGGATCAGGCCGATCAACCGGGAGATATTGCGAAGGAAGTTTTATCTGCCCAAGAGCCTGTCGGACCAGAGTGGTCTTTCCGGTCTGGCGCGGCCCGGTCACAACGATCAATCGACGAGGCGTCTCCCTTAGACGGGCGAGCAGAGCCGAAAGCTGGATTCGTTCGTATTTAATCATTTTAACATTATACTGAGTAAATTCACTCAATACAACATGATTTTTATTCTGGGCGGGAATTTCCCACGCAAATTCCGGCTGATTTTCTTGATATCGAGGATTGTGTTGTGGCCTGCGCGCATGCAGAAGGCGAGAGCCAATCGACATAAAATTCAGAAAATTATGTGAAAAATGTGAACGAGCTTGAGGAAAGGACATATATGGACGATTTTTGGATATCATTTGGAGTGTGGGTATTCTCCAAATTCAATCCATTCGTCCTCCGTTCGACGAACCCGGCCTCGCGTCTGCCGCCATCGCGGCGTTAAGTCGTGCCGATGCGATGGGCTTGCTGCCGCGACCAATTACCTGCCTCGACGAATTCGCCATACAGGGTCTTGAACAGGGCATGGCTGAAGCCGGTATCGGCCAACAGTTACTCGCCAATCTACATCACCAGCCTTATCCCGATCCCGTTTCGCTCTCGGCCTTGCTGAAGAAAATCAGCGACGCGCTGGACCATTCGCCGGCACCCGCGCACGAATGGCGCACCCTACAGGATATCCTGGGGCTGGATTTGCTCACCCGCCTAGTGGGTATTTCTCAATCCAGCGCACGACGCTACCTGTCAAGCAGCCGTCATACGCCCGACGCTGTCGCCGACCGCCTGCACTATCTCGCCTTTGTGGTCGGCGATCTTGCGGGAACCTACAATGACTTCGGAGTTCGGCGCTGGTTCGACCGCAAACGCAACCTTCTCGGCGGCCACACCCCCGCACAGATGCTGGAAGAGAACTGGTCGCCCGATGACGAAGGGCCACGCCGGGTCCAGGAACTGTCCCGCGCACTCAATTCGTCACCCGCTGCATGATCGCCTTCCGTCACGCGGACCCCGTTTTCCGTTCCTGCGGGAGGAAGCTTCACAGTCAGCGGGCAACCGCAATCGAAGGCCGACCAAGCGAAGAACTGCTCACAGCTGTGCGCCAACTATAGGTTCGACTCATCGGTCGGTTTGGCGGACGGCCACCCGCCTCTCGGTCCCGCCTCCCGCAATTTGCGGTCTGACGGGCCCATGCCATACAAGCACAGCCTTCAGGCTATCGCTGGCTATGCTCCCAATTGTCGGCGATTGCAACGGGCGCGTCCGACGGTTCGAGCATGCCGCGATTCCTGATCAAGTCCGCGCCCCGCTCTGCCGCCATGATCGTCGGGGCATTCAGATTTCCGTTGGTAATGACCGGAAAGATCGAGGAATCGACGACACGCAACCCTTGCATGCCCCGGACACGGGTCTCGGGGTCGACGACAGCCATGCGATCTCTACCCATCCTGCATGTACAGGACGGATGGTAGGCGCTTTCAACTCCCTGCCTTATCCAGGCATCAATCTCCTCATCGGAGCGAACATCTTCTCCCGGCTGGATTTCATCACCGCGGTAGGGGTCCATGGCCGGCTGCGCCATGATCTCCCGGGTCAGCCGGACGCACTGCCTGAAAACGTGGCGATCATGCTCATGGCCGAGATAGTTGAACAGGATGGACGGCTTCTCAAGGGGGTCGCCCGACTTCACCCTGACATGGCCGCGACTTTTCGGCTTGTTGTGTCCCACGTGGACCTGGAATCCGTGGCCGCCAAACGCAGCCCGGCCGTCATAGCGCATTGCGCCCGGCAGAAAATGGTACTGGATGTCCGGCCACTCGATTCCCGGATCGGACCGGATGAAGGCGCAGGATTCAAAATGATTCGTGGCGCCGAGCCCGGTCCTGAAAAGCTTCCAGCGCATTCCGATCATGAGCTTGCTCCAGGGATCCAGCTTGCCGTTCAGGGTGATCGGACGCCGGCAGCGAAACTGGAAATAGAATTCCAGATGGTCCTGAAGGTTCTCGCCCACTCCCGGCAACTCGTGGACCACCTCGATCCCGGCGTCCTTCAGGACCTGGCCCGGGCCAACCCCGGAAATCTGCAGCAACTGGGGGGAGCCGATCGATCCCGCGCAGAGAATGACCTCCTTTCCCGCCCGGGCGAACCGTTCCCTCTCGCCCAGCCGATATTCGACCCCGACCGCCCGCTTTTGCTCGAATCGGACTCTCCGCGTCAGGGCGCCGGTCACGACCTTGAGGTTTGACCTGCCAAGCGCGGGCCTCAGGTAGGCATTGGCGGTCGACCACCTGACCCCGTCCCTGACCGTCATGTGCATCGGTCCGAATCCTTCCTGGCGGTAGCCATTGTAGTCTTCCGTGACCGCATACCCGGCCTGCGCCCCGGCTTCGATAAACGACCTGTACAACGGGTTTTTCATTTCGTTGCCGTTGTTGACGGAGAGCGGCCCGCCCTGGTTTCGATACGCGTCCGAGCCGTACTTCCAGTCGTCCGCCTTCCTGAAATACGGGAGGCAATGGTGAAAATCCCAGCCGTCTGCGCCCTGCTCGGCCCATTCGTCGAAGTCCCGGGCATGTCCGCGCACATAGACCATTCCGTTGATGGAGGAGGAGCCGCCCAGCACCTTGCCGCGCGGACAATGCATGCGCCGGTCATCCAGTCCGGGTTCCGGCTCGGAAAAAAACTGCCATGCGAAACGTTTCGTGTTCATCGGAATCGACAGCGCGGTCGGCATCTGTATGAACATGCTGCGGTCCGACTTTCCGTATTCGAGCAGCAACACCCTGACCGAATCGTCTTCGGACAGCCGGCTGGCCACGACGCAGCCGGCCGATCCGGCGCCCACCACGATATAGTCGAACTCTTCAGCCCGGGTCTCTTGATTCATCGCACTTTCCCGAAAGTCAGTTCATGTCCCGAATCGGCCGTATCCGTTCATGCCGTCAGGTCAGCCTCAGTGAAAGACAGGACAACCCGCCGTCCATCTTGCGAATTTCCGATACCGGCAGGACAACGACATCGTAACCGCCATTCTCGAGCATTCGCCGGGTTCCGTCGAATCGTTCCGGAGCCAGGATATGCCGGTTGACGGCGACGACATTGGCCGCATAGTCTTCCCCTTCGGGAACCTGGAACTTCCGGTATCCGTCCAGACAGTCCAGCCCGGCCATGGCCTGCGTGGCCAGGACCGTCGTGTCGTCCAGTGCATTGACCGACGATTTCAGGTGAAGCCCCTCGTCCACTTCGACGATGTCGGTTCGGTAGCCGTGCACGGACAGGAACCCTGCAAGCTGGCGGGCACCTTGAAGATTGGTTCTCGCCGACAGCCCGACAATGCAGTGATCGCCAATCACGAGAACATCTCCGCCATCCAGGGTGCCCGGCGCGGCAATGCGCTCAAGCTTGCGATAACGGGCAAGAACCGGCTCGATCAACGCCGGCTCCCCCCTTCTCTCGATGGCCCCGGGCCTCGCCAGCACGGCGATTTCAGGCACCACCACCGCAACATCCTCGGGAAAGTAGGAATCCGGAAAGTCCGGTTCGGCTTTCAGCGTCACCACCTCAAGCCCGAGCGACTCGAGGGTCTCGCGGTAGCGCGCATGCTGGCTGGCAAGCAATGCCGGATCGGGGCTCCCGAGATTTGCCGAAGTCAGTCCAGAGCCCGCATTGTCCGGGGGAATGCGCAGGATGGCTGTGCGAAACGGAATCATGGACACAGGGACTACAGCGTCTTTTCCATGAAGACCGAGAGTGGATCGTCCACCGGGTAGTCGCCGAAAGCGCCCCGGTAACGATACCCCAGCGCCTCATACAGCCCGATGGCCTCCTTCTGGTGAATGCCGGTCTCGAGCATGAGGCTGCGGCAGCCCCGCTCCGCGGCATGGTCCTCCAGCACCTTCATGATCATTTTCGATATCCCGCACCCCCGTCTGCCCGGCTCGACGTAAACCCGCTTGATCTCGCCGTATTCCCCGGCGCCGAAGCACTTGACCGCGCCGATTCCGACCGCATCCGCATCCACGTAGGCCCCGACAAGATAGGCACCGGACCGTTCAAGCTCCTGCGGCGAGTCCAGATGATTCGATTCCGGTGGATACATTTTCGACTGATAGTCATCCAGCTGGCGGATCAGGCGCAGGATACGCCTGTCCGACGGAACCGCCTGCCTGATCTCGACCTTCATGGCACGGGAAGCCGGGCTACAGCCAGTCCGTTTCGAACGGATAGCGGGTCATCAGTCTCGCTCCATCGCGGGTGATCACCACCTGTTCTTCGAGCTTGACCCCCTCCCCGCTTCGCTCGGATCCGATATAGGACTCGATGCACAAGGTCATGTTCTCCTCGATCACCCCCTCGTATCCGTGCGTCTCGAGCTTGTCGATGTGCTTGATTCCCGGATATTCATCGGCAAGTCCGATGCCGTGAATCAGGGAGCTGTACTTGTTCATGGAAAACTCTTCGGGAATGGTCCATGCCGCCCTTGAGGCTTCGTGAAAGGTCATGCCCGGCTTGAGCATGGCGACATTGTGCTGGATCTGCTCGTACGCGTAGGCATAGATTCGTCTCTGCTCATCGGTCGGCCTGTCCCCGCACACCCAGCTTCGGGACATGTCGGCACAGTACCCGTAGAGACCGATGAGGTCGGTATCGAAACTCACCATGTCGCCCTCCCGGATGACCCGCATCGAACTTTCCCTGAACCAGGGAAAGGTCCGCGGACCGGACGAAAGCAGCCGGGTCTCGATCCATTCCCCGCCCATCGAGATATTGGTTTCGTGCAGTTTCGCCCACAGCGCATTCTCGGTGATTCCCGGCTCCAGCGCCTTTCTCATCGAGAGGATGCCCTCCTCGCAAACATCGATCGACTTTTGCATCAGGATCAACTCCTCGTCCGACTTGATCGCTCGGGCGAGTTCCATGACTTCAAGGCCGTCGTGGATCGAAATCCCGCGCCTGATCAGCGGTTCGCAGCCCACATGCGACAATCTGTCAATCGCGAGGCGTCGGTTTCCGCCTCCGTGGGTTGCAACGAAATCCGAGATCGTGTCGGCAAACTGCTCGGCCTTTTCCGCCGACCGCCCCCCGGCAGAGAAGTAGTAGAAGGATGTGTTGACCCGGTACTCGTCAATCGTCGGAATTCCCTCCGCGAGATGCGGATAGTCTCCGTAATCAAACAGGATCAGGGGCCCGTCGGTCGCGACGAACACACACCGGGTCTCGTAATGGGAACACCAGACCTGCATGTTCGTGGCATCGCAGGCATACCGGCAGTTGATCTGGTCGAAAAGCAGGATTCCCGCGTAGTCGAGTCTTCTGAGCTGCTGGCGAACCCGTTCCAGGCGATATCGCCTGACCGAGTCGAGATCGACCGGCGCATCGGAAAATTCCATTGCGCCATGCTGTCTGGCCACAATCTTTTGCTGTGATAGATTCATCGATTCATCCTGTCAACTAATCGTGCGGAAACGCTATCTGCCCTTCCAGACCGGCTTGCGTTTCTCCGAGAATGCCAGCGCGCCCTCGTGCATGTCCTCGCTGGCATACAGCTTGCGGACCGTCGGCAGCGACTGGCCATTCACCATATCGAGCGCGGATTGAAACTCCATGTTCTGCGTCGCGCGAACCGTTTCCTTGATCGCCGCAAAGACCAGGGGCGGCCCCTCCGCCAGCAGCCGGGCGATCTCCCGGGCGCGGGGAAGCAGTCGGTCGGATTCGGTCACCTCGTTCACGAGCCCCCATCTTGCGGCCTCTTCGGCATCCATCCATCGTCCGGTCAGCAGCATCTCCATCGCGACATGGTGCGAAATCATCTTCGGAAGCTTGAGGGTTGCGGCATCCGCCAGGGTCCCGGCATTGATTTCCGGCAACGCGAACGTGGCATGGTCGGCCGAGACAATGATATCGGCGCAGATCATCAGCTCGAATCCCCCGCCGCAGGCAATCCCGTTGACCGCGGCGATCACCGGCTTGTTCAAATCCGGCAACTCCTGTAGACCGCCAAACCCCCCGATGCCGAAATCGGTGGTAACGCTTTCCCCTTCCGCTGCGGCCTTGAGATCCCAGCCGGCACAGAAAAACCGGTCACCTCCCCCGGTAATGATCGCCACGCGCAACTGCGGATCATCCCTGAATCCGGCAAACACGCGGCCAAGCTCCCGACTGGTCGGCCCGTCAATCGCGTTGGCCTTCGGCCGGTCCAGCACCACTTCAAGTATGTGGCCGTCGACAGTTGTTCTCACTGATTCTGGCATGCCCATTCTCCCGATCCGTTCATGTTGACTCGAATCAGGGCATCGGCGGCCACCGCCCCCGATGCCCCGACCATAAGGGGGTTGATCTCAAGTTCGAGAATATCCTGTCCATGCGCCTGGATCAAACCCGCGACGTTCTTCACCGCCTCGACCGCCGCATCCACATCGGCCTTGCTGCGGCCCCTGAATCCGTCCAGCAGCGGCCACGTCTTCAATGACTGAAGCGCGGCACGAATCTGACGCTCGTCGACCGGAAGCATCAGCAATCGGCTGTCCCCGATCAACTCGACCAGGGTTCCTCCGGCCCCGATAACCAGATAATGGCCGAACAACGCGTCATGGCTGACGCCAACGAGCAACTCGGCGACGGTGTCGTCGACCATCTTCTCGATGCGAAGACAGCTCCATGTCTCCAGCATCGCGCGAACTCTCTCGGCGCACTCCTCCTCGTCTGAAATCCCGATCGCCACGGCACCGAGCTCGGACTTGTGCGCAAGTTCCGGATCGACCGCCTTGATCGCAACCGGATAACCGACTCGCTCTGCCACACGGACGCCTTCCTCCCAGTGCCGGACCCGTTCCCCGGACGGTACGCGAACCCCCGCCGCGGACAACAGTGCCTTGGACGCATGCTCGTCCAGTCCCCGGACAGTCCCGGGGTCCGGAGGGGAAGCGAATGTCGATATCTCGGGCAGGCTCAGGGGCCGGTCCCAGGCCATGCCGACCTGGCTGAGCGCCTCGATTGCGGCCAGTGCCTGGCTCATGCCGTGAAGCGGCGCCACATTGTTGTCGACGAGGAATTGCCGGATCTCGTCGGTATAGCTTTCCGACAGGCAGGTCACGACTGCGCCCTTTGCCCCCAGATCCCGGCAGGCCTCCGTAAACGCCCGCGTTGTCTCGATCCACTCGGACATGTCGCAATCGTTGGTGCAGGGAAAATCGATGATCAGGATGATCAGGTCATAGCCCCCTCTCATCATCGCACCAAACGTGCTGCGGATCCGCTCGAAGTCTCCCCAGATAAACGTGTGATAGTCCAGAGGATTGCTGAGCGAGACATATTCGTTGAGCGTTCCTTCAAGAAGATCGGCATGCCAGGGTTCGAGCGGAGGAAAGCACAGGTCGCGCTCCATCGCCAGATCCGCGATCAATGACGCCTCACCGCCGGAGCAGCTCATCGAGGCAATGCGATTGCCCTTGAGCGGACCGTGGATACAGGCCAGTTTCAGGGCCTCGAGAAACTCTTCCACCGTATCGACCTGCCCGATCCCGAGCCGTCTGAAAAGCGCCTCGTACAACCGGAATTCCCCCGCCAGGGTTGCCGTGTGACTCCTCGTTATGGCCGCGCCAATCTCTGACTTTCCGGTCTTGAGGACAATCACTGGAACCCCCTTCTCCCGGGCCCGGTCCGCCAATCGGATGAACCGGGGCAGGTCGCCGAGGCCCTCGACATGCAGTCCGATCGCCCGGATGTCTGGATTCTCCAATGCCGCATCGACGCCATCCTCGATACCGATCACGGCCTGGTTTCCGACCGTTACGAGCCATGCAATCGGCAAGGCGCGCTGCTGCAGGGTGAAGTTGATTCCGATGTTGCCGCTCGAGGAGATGATCGCAACGCCGTGCTCGGTCCGGCCCAATCCATGCTGGTCCGGAAACAGCGCCGCGCCCAGCAGGGTATTGATGAATCCGTAGCAGTTGGGTCCCAGCACCGGCATCGTTCCGGCCGCTTCAACCAGTCGCTTCTGCCGCGCCTCGCCCGCTTCGCCGACCTCCTTGAAACCGGATGCCAGGCAGACGGCTCCACCAACGCCCATGCGGTCCAGGATGCCGAGATGCTCGATCGTCGGCTCCGCCTGAATCCCGACGAACACGGCGTCCGGCACCCCGGGCAACTCCGCGAGATCACTCACGCACGGAATCCCGGCCATGCTTTTCCTGCGCGGATTCACGGCCCAGAGCGGCCCGTCGAAACCGAGCTTTTGGCATTGTTCGAGAACCCGCTCCGATTCCTTGCCCCCGACAACGGCAATCGACTTCGGATTCAGAAAACGAATCAGGCGATCCCTGTTGACACGCAAGACGGACTACCTGTCTGTTTCGAGCGGGCGCAGAATCGACCTGGAGATGATCAGGCGCTGAATTTCGCTGGTGCCCTCCCAGATACGCTCAACGCGCGCATCCCGCCAGATCCGCTCCAGCGGCAGATCGGACATGAGTCCCATCCCGCCATGGATCTGGATCGCTTCATCCGAGATATACGCCAGCGCTTCCGATGCGGCGAGCTTCGCCATCGCGGCGTCCATGTCGGTCATCTCGTCCCGGTTCGCCTTGGCCCCGGCCTGATAGGTGATCAACTCCGCGGCGCGAAGCCTGAGCGCCATGTCGGCCAGCTTGAACGATACGCCCTGGAACTTGCCGATGGTCTGGTTGAACTGCACCCGCGTCGCGGCATACTGGCTGGCCAGTTCGAAGGCCCTGTCACATTTTCCGAGACAGATCGCGGCAACCTGGAGACGGGTGTTGCCCAGCCAGTCATTGGCCACGCTGAATCCCTGGTCCACCTCGCCCAGTACCTGGCTCGCCGGAATCCTGCAATGATCGAACTCCAGGATGCAGTTGTGATACCCCCGGTTCGAAACGCTCTCGTAACCGGTTCTGATCTCGAAACCGGGTGTTCCCCTGTCAACCAGGAAACTGGTGATGCGCTTTCGCGGGCCGCGCGGGGTCTCGTCGACGCCTGTTGCGGCAAACAGGATCACGAAGTCGGCGATATCGGCATGACTGATGAAATGCTTGGTGCCATTGATGACGAAATCCTCTCCATCCCGTTGTGCGCGGCAGGACATCGACCGAACGTCCGAGCCGGCGCCGGGTTCGGTCATGGCCAGGCAGTCGGTCTTCTCGCCCCGTATGCAGGGAAAGAGGTATCGCTCCCGCTGTTCTCCGACACATGCCTGCAGAATGTTGCTGGGACGCCCGACCGTGTACTGAAGCGCGTAGCTGGCCCGACCGAGCTCTCGATCGAGCATGCACATGGTAAGGGGATCAAGCCCGCCGCCGCCGAGTTCAGACGGCATGTTGGCGGCATACAGGCCAACCTCCAGAGCCCGTTCGATGATCCGGCGGCGCAGATCGGGCCGAACCTCGCCGGTTCGCTCGACCTCCTGTTCGTGGGGATAGAGTTCCTCCTCGACGAACCGTCTCGCCGACTCGATCAGAAGCAACTGCTCTTCGCTATGGTCGAAATTCATCTGATTTTTCACCTCCTGAAACGGTAGTCATGTTCATTGCGCTCGAGACCACACAAAACCTCGATGCCCGAATCAGCACTCCAGGGAACCCGGATTCTCGAGGTGCCCATCGACATTCAGAACCTGGCCGGTCACCCGACTTGCGCCCGGGGAAGCCAGAAACAGGGCCATTTTCGCGATGTCCTCGGCATCGATAAACGTTCGCAATGAACAGCTGTTCGTGTATTTTTTGCGGATGACCTCTTCAGTCACTCCCTTTTGATCCGACTCGTCGGCGATCACCCGGTCCATGCGGTCCCCGTCAATGCTGCCCGGGCAGATCACGTTCGCCCGGATACCGGACGGGCCGAGTTCCATGGCAAGCGTCCTGGTCAGCCCGATCACGGCCCATTTTGCCGCCGCGTAGGGAGAGCGCATGGGAAATCCGTGCCAGCCCGCAGTCGATGAGATGTTGATGATGCATCCGCGGCCCGCCTCGCGCATGGCCGGAATCAGCGCCCGGCAATACAGGAACGCGGAGTCGAGATTGACGGCGATGCAGCGATGCCAGTCTTTCAGGGAAATCTCCTCCACCAGCGCTGTCGGTCCGGCGATGCCGGCACAATTGACCAGGATGTCGACGCCGCCATGAACC
>VYGS01000018.1 GCA_009841725.1 Gammaproteobacteria bacterium | reverse complement strand
TGCGTTCTATCCGTGGAAGATCATCACGACGACCGCGACCTGGTTCGGCGCGCCCAATTATGTATTGATGATGGCATCGACCGTGTCCGGAAACAGGAAGACGACGGCGAGCATGAACAGGCCCACGGTAAGCTGGACGATGATCCGGTGGAGCCGCTGCAACGTCCGTTTCAGCGATCTGATTTCCGTATCCCGCGTATTGACGGTCAATTTCTCGTTCTTGAGCTTGTTGAGCAACTGGTGCATCAGGCCCGGAATTTCGGGCGCATGATTGACCAGGTACGGCCACTCGCGCTGAACGGTCTTCAGCAACGCCCCCGGCCCGATCTGTTCGGCCGTCCACTTCTCCAGAAAGGGTTTGGCCGTGGTCCACAGGTTGAGGTCCGGATAGAGTTGCCGGCCCAGGCCCTCGATATTGAAAATCGTTTTTTGCAACAGGATGAGCTGCGGCTGCAGCGGCATGTTGAAACGGCGTGCCACACGAAGCAGGTCGAGCAGGAAGGCGCCGAAGGAAATGTCCCGAATTGGTTTCGAGAAGATCGGTTCGCAGACCGTGCGGATGGCCGACTCAAACTGCTCCACGTTGGTATCGGGTGGCACCCAGCCTGCCCGGACATGCGCTTCGGCGACCCGCCGGTAGTCCCGGTTGAAAAAGGCGAGCAGGTTTTCGGCAAGATAGCGCTTGTCCGAAGTGCTCAGCGCCCCCATGATGCCGAAATCGACGGCGCAGTACCTCCCGTCCTCCAGAACGAAAATGTTTCCGGGATGCATGTCGGCATGAAAAAAGCCGTGGCGAAAAGCCTGGGTGAAGAAGATTTCGACACCCCGGTTGGCGAGTTCCGGCAGATCGATGCCGGCCTCCCTGAGACGGCCGATATCCCGGATCGGGATACCGTAAATCCGCTCCATGACCAGAACCCCGTGCGAAGTCAGATCCCAGAATACTTTCGGGACATACAATTGTCCGGAGTCCTGGAAATTGGCCTTGAACTGGCTTGCGTTCGCCGCCTCCCTCATCAGGTCCAGTTCGTCCCGGATGGTCCGCTCGTAATCCTCGACAATCTCCCTGGGCCTGAAACGCTTTGCCTCCGACCAGTGCTCTTCGGCCAAGTCGGCCAGAATCCTCATCAATGCCAGGTCCCGCTCGATGACTTCCTCGATTCCGGGCCGGATCAGTTTCACGACGACTTCGGTATCGTCGTGAAGCGTCGCATAATGCACCTGCGCAACCGATGCTGCCGCGGTGGATTCCTTCTGGAAGGTCTTGAAGTGGGTCTCGACGGGTGCCTTGTAAGTGGACTCGATGATCGAGACCGCCTGCTCGCCGGGAAAAGGCTCAACCCGATCCTGCAGTTCGGCCAGGTGAACGGAAAGGTCTTCCGAAATCAGATCGGGGCGCGTGGAGAGTACCTGCCCGAACTTGATGAACACGGGGCCGAGTTCCTTCAGCGCCCGTTGCAGCCGTTCTCCCCGGGAAAGTTCCCGGGTACCCTTTCTCGGCAGCAGCCGGAAGAAGAAGGCGTAAGGCCGAAAGGGGCGCAGGGCGAGAACGAATTCGTCGAGTCCATGCCGCACGCATACCCGCGCGATGCGCAGTACGCGAAACAGATCCTTGAAGGTAGCCCGGAGTCGCATGTTGCCGTCGTGCCGATCTAGTCCGGATCGGGAGCGAGTTTCTGCTCGAGATCGTCAACACGCTGTCGAATCCTGTCGAGATCCGATCGCAACGCCTGGACCTGTTGCTCGTGCTTTCTCAAGGAGGCCGGGCTGGCCAGAATTCCCTTTTCCTCCTGAAGATACTCGAACAGGTTTTCCCGGGACAATCTTGCGGATTCACCCAGCCTGTCGGCGACCGAGGCAAGAAGGAGATTGAGCTTGCGCGCCGGTGTGTCGCCGATCACCAGAGAGAGGAGCGCCTCCCGGTCCATGTCGATCTTTGCCAGAACCTGCTGAAACGATTGTGCCAGCTCCGAATCTCCGCTGATGGCAATCGGATCGCTCGATTCGAGACGAATTCCTATCCCGCTCAGGCCATGGCCGGCGAAGGCCAGGAGCGATCCGTGAAGCGTGGCATCGGCCTCGCGATCATACTGCTCGCGAAACTCGAGACCGGTCGAGGTCGGCAAGACGAACAGGTTCATTTCGGGCGAATGGACGATCAGGTGCAGAGCCTTGCCCTCCAGTTCGGCCAAGCGCGCCCGGCTGTCCGGGTCCACTTCCATGAGTTTTTCGGAAGCCATGCTCAAGAGACGACAGAGCACATTCATGGTACGGAAGGCTCCCGATCAGCCGTACTTGATGCCGAGGTGCAACGCGACGATACCCCCCAGGAGATTATGGATACGGACCGAGTCCAGGCCAGCGTGTTCCATCATCGCCTTCATTTCCAGCTGATCCGGATGACGGCGAATGGATTCGACCAGATAGCGGTAGCTGGAAGCGTCGCGGGCCACCCATTCCCCGATTCGGGGGATGACCTCGAATGAATAACGGTCATAGGCCTGCTTCAGCAGCGGAATCACCGGCTTGGAGAACTCCAGCACGAGCAACCTGCCGCCCGGCTTCAGCACTCGCTGCATGGATTCAAGAGCCTTGTCCTGCCGGGTCACGTTGCGGAGCCCAAAGGAGATCGAAACGCAATCGAATGCGTCGTCGTCGAAGGGAAGGTTTTCGGCATCGGCAAGCACGTAGCGCACGGTGTTCAGATGACCCTGATCGACCATCTTCTGCCGCCCCAATTCAAGCATGTCGGCGTTGATGTCGGTCAGAACGACAGATCCCGATTCGCCCACGCTGCGGACAAACTGGATCGCAAGGTCCCCGCTGCCAGCGGCGACATCCAGCGCGCTGTCGCCCTCGCGCAATCCGCTCAGCCCGGCCGCAAACCGCTTCCACAGCCGATGCATCCCGAACGACATGAGGTCGTTCATCAGGTCGTATCGGCTGGCGACGGAAGAGAACATCTCGCCCACCAGACGTGACTTTTCGGATTCCCTGACCGGCCGAAAGCCGAAACTTGTCAGATTGTCCCCTTCGCCCTGCATCGGTCTGTCGCCCGGGAAGCGTTCGGGTTTAGGAGTCCAGTTTCCGCTTGTATCCGGCCTGTTCGAGCCTGGATAGGTAGTGTTCCCAATTTTCCTGCTGATACTTGCCCAACTGGTACAACGTGTCCCAGGAATAGATTCCCGTGTCGTGTCCGTCGTCGAAGACCGGCTTGATCGCATAGTTGCCCATCGGCTCGATCGAATCGATATTGACGTTCTCCTTGTCCACCTGCAACACCTCCTGACCCGGTCCGTGGCCCTGAACCTCCGCGGACGGCGAGAAGACGCGAAGGTATTCGCAGCTCATCTCGAACTTTTCTTCACCGAACGAAACGGTCAGGATTCTCGTGCGTCGATTCAGATGGATTTCGGTCGGCGTATGCCTGCTCATCGCGACATTCGATTGCGTTGGGATTGGCAGGATATTGTACTCGAAATTCAGGAGTGAATTGGCCGGCACCCGGCGCGGCAGACCGGTCCGAAACCGGACTTCACAATCCGGCTCCCGGATCGGCGTGCCAATCCGGCCAGTCGGTCGGGCCTTCCGGATTCGATCCCGGGGTGTGCCGGGGCGATGTGGAAA
>VYGS01000146.1 GCA_009841725.1 Gammaproteobacteria bacterium | reverse complement strand
CCTTGCTGACCTCGTGACGTAAAATCTGGCAAAACTGAACGGTTCCCCGGCTCCAAGTGAACGGGTTCAGGGCGTGCCAAACCGGCGGACGGGCTTTCGCTCCTCCGCACCGGATGGCATCGGCGCCGATTACTTGAGTTCAACCGTTGCGCCGGATTCTTCCAGTTGTTTCTTCAATTCTTCCGCATCCGCCTTGGGAATGCCTTCCTTGACCGGGTTCGGCACACCTTCCACCAGATCCTTGGCTTCTTTCAGGCCAAGCCCGGTGGCCGCCCGGACCACCTTGATGACGGAAACCTTCTTGTCGCCGAATCCGGTCAGGATCACGTCGAATTCATCTTTTTCCTCGGCCGGGGCCGCACCGCCCCCGGCATCTCCGCCCGGGGCCGCGGCCACCGCGACGGCGGCGCTTGCCGAAACGCCGAATTTCTCTTCCATGTTCTTGATCAGTTCGGACAGATCGAGAACGGACATTTCCGAGATCGCGTCAAGGATTTCTTCTTTGCTCAAAGCCATGGTATTTACTCCTGATAGCTGGACAATGGTAAAAACGGATAGAGTGGGTGATCGAATCAGGCCTGTTCCCGGGCGGCCGCGACCGCCGCAAGCGTTCGCACGAGTTTCGCGGGAATCTCGTTCAAGGTCGACACCAGTTTCTGTGTCGGGGCCTTCATGCCGCCGACCAGCTTGGCCAGCAACTCTTCCCGGGACGGCATCTTGGATAGGCGCGCGAGCGTCTGCGCGTCAATCAGGGAGCCGTTCATGGCCCCTGCGGATATCCTGAAATTCTTGATGTCCTTCTCGATATCGGTCACCAGTCTCGCAAGCGAGACGGGATCCTCGGAAAGCGACAAGACAACCGGCCCGGCAAAATGCTCCGCCAGGCATTCGAATTCGGAACCCTTGACCGCACGTTTGGCAAGGTTGTTTTTCACGACCTTGATCCACACGCCTTCGGCACGCGCTGTCCGGCGCAGACGCGTCATCTCCTCGACGCTCATGCCGCGATACTCGGCCAGAACACCGGCGCTGGACTGCCCGATCGCCTCGACGACCTCGCCGACCAGCGCCTTTTTCTGTTCAAGATTCAGACTCATTATTCTCTCTCCAATCGATTTCGGCGTCCTGCATCAGGCCATCGCCCGATATCGTCCACCGTCTGCGCAGGCCGTCCCGGCCGGGAACGCAAGGAAGCGATCCCGGTGCGGACAATTAGGAACCTTCCGGTCCACCTGCGGTCTTAGACAATGCGTCCGGCGGCACTTCGTCCGCCGGACACTGCCAATCCAGTCAAACATCACCGAATCGCCGGGATGCTCTGGCGATCCACGCGTATGCCCGGACCCATCGTGCTCGAGACGGACACCCGCTTGATGTATTGCCCTTTCGCCGTTGAGGGCTTTGCCTTGATCAGGGCCGACACCAGCGCATTCAGATTCTCCTCGAGCCGGTCGGCCGGAAACGAGGCCTTGCCGATCGGGCAGTGAATGACCCCTGCGCGATCGATCCGGAACCGGACCTGCCCCGACTTCGCATTCCTGACGGCGGTCGCCGGATCCGTGGTGACGGTTCCCACCTTGGGATTCGGCATGATGCCGCGAGGGCCGAGAATCTGGCCCAGCTGGCCCACGACCGGCATGGTGTCCGGCGTCGCGATGCACAGGTCGAAATCGATCTGCCCGTCCTTGACGGACTGGGCCAGGTCGTCCAGCCCGACGATGTCCGCGCCCGCCTCGCGCGCGGCCTCGGCATTCTCTCCGGTTGCGAACACGGCAACCCGAATCGATTTTCCGGTTCCGTTCGGAAGCACGGTGGCGCCCCGGACGTTCTGATCCGATTTCCGGGCGTTGACGCCCAGGTTGACCGACACGTCCACGCTTTCGTCGAATTTGGCGCCGGCGAACTCCTTGACCATCGTCAGGGCCTCGGCGAGGGAATAGAAACGCTCCTGATCGACCTGATCGCGGAATGTCCGGACTCTCTTGCTTCGTTGGGTCATCTACGCCTCCTCCACTTCAAGGCCGATGCTGCGCGCGCTGCCGGCAATGATCCGGACCGCCTGATCGAGATCATAGGCGTTGAGATCCGGTTGCTTGATGCGGGCGATTTCCTCGAGCTGGCTGCGGGTGACCCGCCCCACCTTGTCACGGTTCGGAACGCCGCTTCCCGTGGTGATGCCCGCCGCCTTTTTCAGCAGGATCGTCGCCGGCGGCGTTTTCTGGATGAACGTGAAGCTCTTGTCCGAAAACACCGTGATCACGACCGGAATCGGCAATCCCTTTTCCATGTCCTGGGTCTGCGCGTTGAACGCCTTGCAAAATTCCATGATGTTGACTCCGCGCTGGCCGAGCGCCGGCCCGACCGGCGGACTCGGCTTGGCATCGCCAGCAGGAATCTGCAACTTGATGTATGCTTCGATTTTCTTCGCCATCTGTCAATTCCACAACGTGTTATGGGTCATCGCGCCGGAGTTGTCCGGCTCCCCTGCCTGAGTGCCCGCCCTAGCCTTTTTCCACCTGGGTGAAATCCAGCTCAACCGGGGTCGAGCGCCCGAAAATGGTGACCGAAACCTTGAGCTTCGCCTTGTCGAAGTTCGCCTCCTCGACGATTCCGTTGAAATCCTGAAACGGGCCGTCGGTGATTCGCACGATTTCGCCGGGAGCAAACGTAAAGCGCATTTTCGGCTTGTCGGCGCTATCCGAGATTTGCTGGATGATTTCATCGGCCTCCCGGTCGGAAATCGGTACCGGCCTGCGGTCGACGCCACCGATGAATCCGGAAACCTTGGGTACGCCCCGCACAAGGTGCCAGGTGTCGTCGGTCATTTCCATCTGCACCAGCACGTATCCGGGAAAGAACTTGCGCTCGCTGGTCCGCTTCTGCCCGCCCTTCATTTCGACGACCTCCTCGGTCGGGACGAGTATCCTGCCGAAATACTCCTGCATCCCCTTGCGTTCAATATGGCTCTGGAGAAGTTTCTGCACCTGCTTCTCGAAGCCGGAATAGGCCTGCAGCACATACCAGCGCATGGCACGGGACTCCGTGCCTTCGGTCGGTGTACCGAGGCCTTCGGGATCAATTTGTTCGCTGTTCATCGCCTATGGATTCCCCACTTTCAGAATCAGGTCGTAGATCACGTAGAAGGACAGGGCGTCAAAAAGCCACATCAGAAGGCCCAGTATGACCACCAGCACGAGCACCATCAGGGTCACCTGCAGGGCTTCCTGGCGGCCCGGCCACACCACCTTCTGCCGCTCGACATTGGCCTCCTTCATGAAGGACCACGCCGACTGGCCGGTCTGCGTGGTCAGGGCCAGTCCGACAGCCACGGCCGAGGCCGCCACGACGATCGCCACCCGCCCGATCTGGATCAGATCGGCCAGATAGTAATACGCGCCGATGGAAGCCGCGATCACCAGGACCGCCGCGACGATCTTGACGTTGTCTGTCGTTGACAACCCGGACTCTTTCTTCATGGTACCCGCTCAGGTGGCAGGCCAGGAGGGAATCGAACCCCCAACCTGCGGTTTTGGAGACCGCCGCTCTGCCAATTGAGCTACTGGCCTTCGAGCCTGCCGACGGATCAATCTGGAAACGTTACTTGAGGATCTTGGTGACCACGCCGGCGCCGACGGTCCGGCCGCCCTCGCG
>VYGS01000118.1:655-18070 GCA_009841725.1 Gammaproteobacteria bacterium | reverse complement strand
CAAAACGCCGCGCAGTCATGCCCGATCCAGTGTCACATGTTTCTGAACCCGCACAAAGGCCTGACCTGCCGGATCTTGGGCGGCTGCGACATCCGGCCCCGGGGAGCAGGTGTTCTCGAGGATGATGGGGAAGCGGGAAGAGAAGCCGGGGCAGGGATCAGCCGCTCGGAATCAGATTTGCAGTGACGCATCCTGCCAACGCAGTAACCGATTTTGTTCAACCGCCTCGAAGTCGAAAAACTGTTCAGGGCCCGTATGAAAAGCCGTGCAGCGCAGTGCTTCGAAATCAGTCTTGCATCACAAAATGAAATATTATAACATTGCTTTCCTGCTTCTCGAGGTGAAACCAAAAAGATGGCCAAACCACCGACCCGACCCAAGCCCTGCATCGATACGGATTGCCGCGGGCAACACTCCTCGCGCGAGCGGGTCGCGCTCGCGGTATCGATGTGCAAGAAGCGCGGCGTACAGATGACAACACTGCGCAGGCGTGTCCTGGAACTGCTTTGGTCGATCGGTCGGCCGGCGGGGGCCTACGAACTGATCGAAGCGGTCAGGCTCGAAGATTCGCGTCCCGTCGGACCGCCGACCGTGTACCGGACGCTTGAATTCCTGATGGAGCAGGGTCTCGTTTCCAAGATCGAAAGCCTGAACGCCTACGTCCCGTGCGTCCATCCCGAGCGCGATCACGATTGCCTTTTCTTCATCTGCAGCGGCTGCCGGGCATCCGTCGAGCACGAGGATTCGCGGATCGGAGAGCTGCTTGCCGAGGATGCCGCCGCTCACGGGTTCGTGGCGACACGCCGCACGATTGAGGTCGAAGGCGTGTGCGCGCGGTGTGCGGAAGTCGGCGCGGCGTAGGCGGGAACGAGGAATAGAACCCATGGAGAATCGATATCCGGCTGGATCGCCACGGTGGTTGGACAGAAGCACCGCCACCCTGCAGGAGGACGCTGGCATGACGAGACCGCGCACGCCTTCAATCCGGCTGTTGTCGCTCGGCGCCGGGCTTAGACTGCTCGGCGCGGCCCTGATCGTTACCGTGCTCTGGGGGATGTTCTTCTGGGCAACCTCCACACCGGGGGGAGCATGACCTTCGCTCTCGAGTTCCAGGACCTGACTCTCGGATACGACCGGCATCCGGCCGTGCATCGTCTCTGCGGCACGATCACCGAGGGCAGCCTGACCGCCATCGTCGGACCGAACGGAGCCGGTAAATCGACGATGCTGAAGGGGGTGGTCGGCACGCTTCGCCCGCTTGCGGGGCAGATCGCCTTCGGCGGGCTCGCGCAGGACGACATCGCCTACCTGCCGCAGCAGTCGGACGTCGACCGGTCTTTCCCGATCGCAGTCGCCGACCTCGTGGCGATGGGTCTTTGGCGGGAAGTCGGCGGCTTTGGCGCCTTGCGGGCCGCTCACCGCGCACGCGTCGCTGAAGCGATTTCCGCGGTCGGCCTCGAAGGATTTGGGAAGCGGCCGATCGGGTCGCTGTCGGGCGGACAGATGCAGCGTGCACTCTTTGCCCGCCTTCTGCTGCAGGATGCACGGCTTGTCCTGCTTGACGAGCCCTTTACCTCGGTTGACACGAGAACGATGGCGGATCTGATCGTCGTAGTGCAACGCTGGCACGGCGAAGGCCGCACGGTGCTCGCCGTTTTGCACGACTTCGACACGGTGCGGGCTCACTTCCCCCGTACGCTGATGCTGGCGCGCGAGCTCGTTGCCCATGGACCCACGCCGCAGGTGCTGACGGCCGAGAACCAGTTCCGTGCCCGCCAGATGTGCGAGGCCTGTGCCGGCCCTCCGCATACCTGCGGACGAGATGCTGCATGATGTGGGAGACCCTCGTCCAGCCTTTCGCCGATTTCGGCTTCATGCGGCGGGCGTTGATGGGCTGCATCGCGATCTCGGTCGGCGCGTCACCGGTCGGAGTGTTCCTGATGTTGCGCCGCATGAGCCTGACGGGCGATGCGATGGCCTGTGCGATCCTGCCGGGTGCAGCGGTCGGCTATCTCGTCGCGGGCCTTTCGCTCTGGGCGATGACCGTCGGCGGACTGATCGCAGGCATGACCGTGGCGCTCCTCTCGGGTTTCGTGGCCCGCGTCACGGCACTGTATGAGGGCGAAAGCCTGGCCGCCTTTTACCTCATCTCTCTGGCGGCGGGCGTACTGATCGTGTCCACCCGAGGCAGCAATGTCGACCTGATGCACGTGCTCTTCGGAACCGTGCTCGCACTTGATGACGACGCCCTGATCCTGCTCTGTTCCATCGCGAGCGTTTCGGTCCTCGCGCTTGCGGCCCTGTTCCGGCCACTCGTGCTCGAATGCGCAGACCCGCAGTTCCTTCGCTCGGTGGGCGGGCCCAGCGCCATGGCGCACTTCACCTTTCTTGCCCTCGTCGTCGTGAACCTCGTGGGCGGCTTTCACGCCCTCGGTACGCTGATGGCCGTCGGCATCATGATCCTGCCCGCCGCTGCGGCCCGGTTCTGGGGAGTCGGGATCGGCACCCTGATCGTCGTCGCAATCTCGGTTGCGGTGCTCTCGAGCCTGGGAGGCCTACTCCTTTCCTACCATTTCAGCCTGCCGTCCGGGCCGGCGATCATTCTTGTAGCGGGGCTCGCCTACGTCCTGTCACTGGTTTTCGGACCGGTGGGTGGTCTCGTCGTGCGGGCCCTCCCGCGCCGTTATCTCGAACTTTTGCAACCCTTTTCCTGAGGAACGTTTCCATGCCCGCTCGCAGAACTTTTCTGAATTCCGCCATCGCCATTCTCGCTCTGTCGTTCGCCACTTCGGCCTTCGCACAGTCCGACAAACCGATCCAGATGGTTGCCACCTTCTCCATCCTCGGTGACATGGTAAAGCACATTGGCGGTGAGCACGTCGCCGTCACGACACTCGTCGGCCCGGACGGAGACACGCATGTCTATCAGCCGACTCCGGCGGATGCGCGGGCAGTCAGCCAAGCGGAGATCCTTGTCGTCAACGGACTGCAGTTCGAGGGCTGGCTTGATCGACTGGTTGATGCCACCGATTTCGATGGCATACGCGTAGTGGCCACCGAAGGGATCGAGCCGATCGCGTTCAGCGACGACCATGATGATCATGACGAGCACGCCGGACATAATGATCACGACGGGCACGATGGGCACGATGGGCACGATGGGCACGACGATCATGATGAACATGCCGGACATGACGATCATGATGGGCACAGCGAGCACGATGAACATGCCGAAGCAGGCCATGACCACCATCATCATGGCGCTTTCGACCCGCACGCCTGGCAGAGTCTCGGCGCTGCCGTAACCTATGTCGACAACATCACTGCCGCCCTGGCTCAGGCCGATCCGGCAAACGCAGCCGACTTCTACCGGAGCCGCGCGGCGTATGTCGCCGAGATCGAGGCGCTGGACAAGGAGATTCACGGTATTGTGGCAAGCCTGCCGAGCGACCGCCGCACCGTCATTACCTCGCACGACGCATTCGGGTATTTCGGCAGAGACTATGGATTGATCTTTCTGGCACCCCAGGGAGTCAGTACCGAGTCCGAGGCGTCGGCGCAGGATGTCGTCCGCCTGATCGAGCGCATCCGTGACGAGGGTATCTCGGCCGTCTTCCTTGAGAATATAGCCGATGGTCGCCTGCTCGAGCAGATCGCAAACGAAACCGGAGCCACCATCGGCGGCACGCTCTATCCCGGTGCGCTGTCCGGCCCGGACGGTCCGGCACCGACCTATCTGGACATGATGCGGCACAATGCGATGACGCTCGCGCAGGCACTGGGTTCGTAAAACCGGGATCAGCTTCGAAAGACAGAACCGGCAGTCGCTCGACACACGTTGTCATGCAAAGCGGCAGCTTCGGGGCCATGACACCGGTGCGATCTGGCCCCGAGCCGGTCTTCAGCCAAGATTCTGTCTCAAAAATTCCACGGTCCGCTCCCAAGAAAGCGCGGCATCATCGGCATCATACCGGGCACTGGTCGGATTGGCGAACGCATGGTCCGCCTCGTACCAGTGCACCGTCAGTTCCGATTTGCCCGCGCTTTGCATCGCGGTCTCGAAGCCGCTCACCATGTCCCGGTCGATCCAGCCGTCCCGGGTGGCGAAATGTCCCAGCACGGGACCTTGCAGGGAAGCCAGATCCGTCGCCTCCTTCTTGACATTGCCATAGTAGATGACCGTGGCGTCCACCGGTGTCGCCAGCGAGGCGTTCAACGACCAGCCACCGCCAAAACACCATCCCACGGTCCCCACCCTGCCCGTGGAGGCGGGATTCTTCTTCAGATAATCGATCCAGCTGACCAGGATGTCGGTGGCAGCGGCCGGATCGACGCTCCGCATCAGTGCCCGGGCGCCGTCCGGCGTGTCCGCCACCTCGCCGCCGTACAGGTCGACGGCCAGGGCCAGGTAGCCCAGCCTGGCCAGCTCCGCCGCCACCGACCGGATCTGGTCGTTCAGCCCCCACCACTCGTGAATCAGCAGGACGGCAGGCGCCTTGTCGGTATCCGGCATGGCCAAGGCGGCGGAGACATCCCGACCGCCCCGGGTGGTGAGCATGACGGTTCGGGTGCCGTCGGCCGCCGCACGAGCGAGTTCGGGATAGGCCAGAACCGTGGCCAGGGGCAGGGACGCCAGCCCTTTGAGGAACAGGCGGCGGTCGGAGTTTGAAATCCTGATCGGTGGCAATGTACGGTGATTGCCGCAACCTTTGATGTCACACATGCTCGAGTCCTCCCGGTGGGTTGTTGACGCGATCTTTCACAAGACAGAACCGGACGCTGGATTCCGTGTCGGCCGATACAGACTCCGTGCCCGGAGGC
The DNA here is from genome assembly GCA_009841725.1 of Gammaproteobacteria bacterium. Lineage (GTDB taxonomy): Bacteria > Pseudomonadota > Gammaproteobacteria > Arenicellales > Poriferihabitantaceae > Poriferihabitans. The sequence continues at coordinate 13,249 of VYGS01000118.1, read as the reverse complement.
GTCTCATTCGAGAATCCAGTTTACACGAGAAATCGGGGCAGCCGCACGCCGGGCGGTCCGGGGCACGGACGATACCCGGGCCGCCGGTGATTTCCCGCCCGACGTTCCGGATCGGGTAAACTATACCCCTTTTCCAACCCCCGCCCAAGCGCCCGTAGCTCAGCTGGATAGAGCGCTGCCCTCCGGAGGCAGAGGTCAGAGGTTCGAATCCTCTCGGGCGCGCCATTCTTTTGCGGGTCCATACCGGGCGCATAGGTAACAGCTCATTCCGGGATTAGGTGGCCTTGGGTTTTTGGAACCCAACTTTCTGTATACGACTGCTTCAGAAAAGACGAATTGAATGGACAAGAAGGCGATTAACCTGAAAGAGAAATTTGCCAAGTTTTCAGAGCATTGGTCTCCTCGTGTCATTGCAGAGATGAATGACTATCAGTTCAAATTGGCAAAATTCAAGAACGAATTCATATGGCATAACCATCAAGACACTGATGAGGTGTTTCTTGTTGTCCAGGGCTCAATGTCCATAGAGTTTGAGGACGGAATCGTTGACCTGAGCGAGGGTGAAATGTTTGTGGTGCCCAAAGGTGTAAAACACAAACCGTTCGCAAAGGAAGAATGTCACGTTCTTCTTGTCGAGCCACGCGGCGTTGTGAATACAGGTGACAGTGGCGGAGAATTGACAGCAGAAAACGACGTCTGGGTTTAGATCCGGGGCGAGGGGCGGAATCCCGTATCCGCCGCCTACACGCGGCCAGCCATTTCAGACGGACCCTGTCCGGATCCCGTCGCCTTTTTCCTCTCGGTGGCGATCAGCAAGGCGGGAAGAAGCAGAAAATCAGCAAGCAGGGCGATGACCAGTGTCATTGCGACCATGATTCCGAGCGTCTGGCTGCTTGCGACCCCCGACAAGGCCAGCACCAGAAAACCGGCCGACAGGGCCAGGGTCGTTGTCCACAACGCATGGCCCACGGTCCGAAACGTTGACCGGACTGCATCGGGTGCGCAGAGCCCTTCGCGCCTGGCGTCACGGTATCTGCTCAGAAAATGGACCGTATCGTCCACGACAATGCCGAAGGCAATGACGCAGGTTACGGTTCCGCCCAGCCCGAGCTCGCCAACAGCGTATCCCCACAGGCCGAAACTCATGGTCAGAGGGACGAAGTTGGGCACCAGGCTGACCAGGCCCAGCCGGATGCTTCTGAAGATCAGGAGCAGAATGATGGATATAAGCCCCATCGCTACGCTCATGCCGACCAGGAGCCTGTTGATGTTTCGCTGTGACATGTAGGCGGTTGCCACGGCGAATCCTGTCGCCTGGCCCGCGATTTCCGGCACGTTCGCCTGAAGCCAGCGCTGCGCACGCTCATCAAGCTCGCGCACATGCTTGCTTGGCAGACGGCCTCGGACTGTCGCGGTCAGTCGTGTCTCGGACTTGCTGACATCCATGCGATCGTTAAGGTCGATACCCTGCGGCAACGAGAACTCATACAACAGCAGGTATTGCGCAGCGAGGCTCGGGTCATCCGGAATTCTGAAGAAGGCCGGATCGTCGCCGTTCATGTTCTTGTTCAGTCGCTTGATTACATCCGGGAATGCCTGAACATGGGCAATTTCCGGCTGCCCGCGATACCACTGGGCGAAAGCGTCGACCTTGTGCAAATACGACGGATCGGTGATTCCGTCCTCGCGCCCCGAATTCAGCGAGTATTCCAGTGTCTCGATGCCAGTCAGGTTGTCCAGGACGAAGTCCGTGTCCTGCCGAAACTGGTAGCTCTCGTCCAGATGCTTCGTGAAATTGTCCGTAAGCTCGATCCGCCAGATTCCCATGCTCAACACCACCGCCAAGGCCGTGACAGACCAGATCAGAACCCGGCTTCGCGCGATGACAAAGGAGCCCAGGCGATCGAAATAGTCAGTCCGTTCAACCCGCCGCCTCCCGCGAATCGGCAGTATCGAAAGCACCGCGGGCAAGAGCGTCATCGAGAAAACGAAGGCGCAAAGCACGCCGAATGCGACCAGATTACCCAAATCGCGGAACGGCGGCGCTTCAGAAGCGTTCAGGGTCAGGAATCCGATTCCGGTCGTAAGGGAGGAAAGAAACACGGGCCAGGCGTTGCTACGAACCGATCCGGCAATGGCCTGCTGCCTGTCCAGGCCCCTGCCCATGCCCAGCAGGGTTTTCGAGGCGACATGGATCACATGCGCGACCGCGACAGTGGTGATGATGACGGGTGTTCCGGAACTGGCGGGCGTGAAAACCGTACCGATCCAACCGGCGAATCCCATTGCCGTGTTGACGATGTACATGAGCGTGATGACGACCGCGACCGTTGCCACAACGGAGCGCAGGAGAACGCCCGTGATGATCACGATGATCAGGAACATGACCGGCAGAAGCTCCACATCGTCATTGTTGGCTTCGGTAAAGGCGCGCCCCAGAATGACATCGCCCGTCACGTAATAGTCGATATCCGGGTCGTGCGCCCGGGTCTCGTCCAGCATCGAATCGATGTAATCGGAAATCTCGATGACCGCGGCGCCCGTATCTTCCGGCATGGCGAACCGGATTGCCACACCGGCCACGCGCCCGTCCATGGAAACCAGACGGCCCGCAATGTCCGGAGCAGTCAGCGCGGTCTGCTCGATGCGCAGAATGTCGGCATCGTCCAGCCGGGTGTCCCGATCGACCAGCGGCTCGACGATGAGATCGTCCCCCTCGGCCATGGTGTGGGTGTAGTTGGCCAGCGAATCGACCCGGATGGAATGCGGCACCAGCCAGGCCGCCTCGGTCAACTCCTCGATGGTGCGCAACACCTTCTTCGAAAAGACCGATCCGCTCCGGGGCGCGGCGGCAATCAATGCCGTGTTGGTTTGGGTATAGGTTTGCTCCAGGGCGTCGAACGCGGCGATGTGGGGATCGTCCTTGCCGAATATGGCACGATGGTCGTGTGTGTTCTCTATGAAACGGACACCCGAGGCCATCGGCAGCATGATCAGCGTTGCGACCAGCAGGACCATCCACCGATGACGCAGGACGAATTCCGGGTAATTCTGAAACGGTGCAAAGGCCATGATGGCGATGATCAGCAGACGGAGACGGCAGATTGCAACAAACTATAGCAGTATTATACCGGTATCCAGTTGCTGCACGTCGCACGTTTCCCGGTCCGGCTCCGGATTCCCATCGTGATGCCATATCTTGTCGTGAACCGAAATCAGGTTCACGAGAATAACGCTATCATTGACACGATAATCGACGCCAAGGCCAGAAAAACGCTATAAAATAGCGTTGCATGAGCCGTTGCACGCTGGGCTGGCATGACGTGAAACCCAAAGAGGGAACTTGCCGACAGGGCTCATCCGGACATTACGGCAGATGGAACATCCTGCCAATGTAAAGAGCTCGGGTTATAAGATAAACTAAACGTTGCAGTCAAAAAACATTACCAATTCGATATGCTTCCGTCATCACATGACAAAACCGTTCACAGTAAAGCGTATCAACCATTACAATCCGGTCGGATGATTCGGATTTTATTCCAGGCCTAAGGATTGAGTGATCGAGTCACTTCGCATGAATACCGGTGAAGAACGCCCGATGCAGGCAAGTGCAATGCCCTCTGCCTATCTGCCGGGGTACGGCCGTGCCCATGCAGTCGATCCGGAGGCTGCGGACAACTATGTCCTGCACGGGTTTATCGGCGACCCCGAGCTCGACCCGGTCATGGAGGATGTTTCGTCTCTGCGACCCGGTGAACTGCATCGATTCATCACGGCGGGCATGGAGCAGGACGATGCCGTCCTGCACCAGGCGCCGGAGAGTCTGCGCCGCTTCTTCGAAGACCTGAAGGAACCCGCCTGGCTTGACCAGGACGCCTTCCGGCCGGGGGTGGCCGCCTTTCATGCACAGGTCGATCGTGTGCTCTCGGCGTTTGTTGCCGGCGTCCTGGTGGAAGGATTTTCGACATTGATCGCCAAGTCATTCCGCATGACCGGACGCGTCCAGTCGACCGGAAGACGTCTCATGCAGAACAATCGGCATGTCATGGAAATCTTTTTTCCCGGAGGGTTGCTGCGCGAAAACGACGGCTGGAAAACTTCGGTCAGGATTCGTTTTGTCCATGCCCGGATTCGCGGCCTGCTGTCAAAGCACGACGAATGGGATCATGAGGCCTGGGGCGTGCCCTTGAGCGCCTCCAATCTGGGGCTTGCCATATCGGTCTTTTCCAAGCGTCTCCTCGAATATTCGAAAATTCTGGGCAGCAGGTTTTCTGCCGAGGAAGAAGAGAGCATTCTCGCGATCTGGCGCTATACCGGCTACCTGATGGGTATTCCCGAATCCATACTCTACACCGATGCGGCTTCCGCCGAGAGAATCTACAAGATCGGATTTTTGTGCGAACCGCCCGCCGATGAGGACTCGGCCACCATGGCGAATGCCCTGATCAATTCCATCCCCGACATTACCCAGATCAAGGGTCCGAAAGAGCGCAAGAGCACTCTTGATCTCGCCTACCGGCTGTCACGTGCGATCATCGGCAACGACCTTGCGAACCGTTTCGAGTACCCGAAGATGTCGACGTTTGGGATCATTCCGTTCTTCAGGATGAAACAGTACATGAAACAACGCTGGAGGAAGGCGGACGACATGGTCCGAATCAACAACTTTTCCCAGTTGATTCTGGTTTCCCTGTATGACCAGGAAGGTATCGAATACAATCTGCCGGACCACGTCAAGCATGAAAAGTCACACCCCTGGTGAAGTCTTCGGCTCCCTGTTGACGGCCTGCGTCCCGGCGTGATTCACGGCCGGCACGCCATACCGCTTCGGGTTGCCATCCATCGCTGCGTCGTCCGGACCACCATCCTTTTCGACCCGGTCTCGAATCAATCCTCCTGCCGCTCGAGTGCGCCCCTGTCGCCATCGCTCTTCGGATAGAACTGCTCGCAATAGCGCCGGAATCTGGCGATCTCGCCGTCCGATCGGCAAAGCAGCGGCCGTGGTCGGTATTGCTTGTTTCCCCAGATCACGACATCCTGCAGGACATCCCTTTTCTGGGCCGTGATCAGTATCTTGTTCATGATCCGGGTGCGCAGCCCCACGGGCAGGAACCGCATGCCGTAAACCGGATGCTTCGGCCTGGCCAGGTTCTGCACCTGACTGACCAGCGTCATTTCCATCATCTGGCCGTCGATCGGCGTTGCCAGCACCCACAAGCGGGTATCCATGCCGATCGTGTGTTCCCGGACCCGGACGAACGAATAGCCGAGTCCACGAATGTCGGCGATGGCCGAGACGTCGTACTTGAACCATTTTATCCCGGCGAAGGTCTGGTTGCGCCTGAAGTTGAAGCAACTCTGCAGCCACGCGCCGTCAACCGAGATCGGGCCGGCCACGCTGACGCTGTCGTATCCGTGCACATAGCGCAGGTGCCCGACATCCACGGAGTTTTCCGTCGTTTCCTGCGGATGCCCTGCGAACCGGACACTCCAGTATTCCTTGCCGCTCCAGTCCTCCCCGTCCAATTCCGGCTCAGGGAGATCCCATTGCGAAGGACGGCCGTCGATCCCGTGCCAGGCGAAGACCAGCCCCGACAAACGGCGCGTCTCGAACACCTTCAGCCGGACGGTTCTGGGCGCCGGTGCGTAGGGAGTGGCGACGCATTGCCCCGTGATGTCGTACTCGAATCCGTGAAACGGGCAGACCAGACAGCCGTCTCGAACCCTGCCGTCGACTTCGGGACCCATGTCGGAACCCAGATGCGGACAGAACGCGTCGGCGACACAGACATCGCCGTTCCCGTTGCACCACACCACGATCTGCTCGCCCAGCCAGGTTTTGCGCAACAGGCCCGCCCTTTCAATCGCCTCCTGGCTGGCGACAAAGTACCAGCCTTCCGGACACGGGGGAAGCAGGGAAACGCTGCCGCGTCCTGATTTGAATGCGCGCGTTTTCATCGGATTTCCTGCTCGGCGTCGAAGCTTGCAGGGCCTTCGCCCATGAAGACGGGACTCCATATCGACGGCATGCGGAATTTACTGCATGCAACGATACGGTGCAATGATGGATTGGATTGTCCGACGCGCTCACACCGGACGGTTCCGATGCGCCGGCCCCCGCTTCGCAATTCCCGGAATTTCGTCAAATGACCGAATATCAGTACCCTTCACCGGTTTTTACCACAAAGCAATTCAAAATACGGATAAAATAAGGAAGTCAGACAACAAGGAAGGCTGGCGCAAACCGCTATGCTTGATACGACCAAAGGCTTGACGACCGAACCGCTGGGCTTGCCCGAGGAGTTGATCCTGATGCTTCTCAACGAGCAGAACGGGTATTTCTACCAGGTGCCGGGCTGGGACTTGAATTGTGCCGTCATCGGGGCAGTGCTTGCGGAACTGTCTCTCCTTTCGCGCATTGACACCGACATGGAGTCGCTTCATCTTGTGGACAAGACAGAAACGGGCAACCCGATTCTGGACCCCGTCCTGAAGCAGATCGCGGATGAGTCGGTACAACGGAACACCCAGTACTGGATCGAGCATCTCGCCGTGCAGGCCGAATCCATTATCGACCTGACCCTGGATCACCTGGTTGCCATCAATGTTCTGGAACATCACGACGGGGAGTTCTGGACCCTGAACTCTTCGAGCAAGTACGCGAATCTGCATAACAACCCCGATGACGGCACGGCAACCCAGTTCATCAAGACGCGTATCCGGGAGGTGATCTTCACCGACACGATTCCCGATCCGAGAGATGTCATCATCATCTGTCTCGTCAATACCTGCGACGTATTCCGCTTCATTTATGAACTCGACAAGGGGGCGGAGGAACGAATCGAGTTCATCTGCAAAATGGACCTGATCGGCCGGTCCATAGCCAGCGCAGTCGAGCACAACATCGCCAGCCCGATGCTCAGGCGTTCCAGCCTGAGCAAGAAAATTCCCACGGTCGCTCTGCGCGACCTGCTGGGCAACAAGAGCATACGAAAGGGCCACGTGCCGCTGTTCTTCACGGAACTGGCCAATCAATACGGACCCGTTTTCAAGATTCGCCTGCCGTTCGGGAAATCGATGATCCTTCTGGCCGGACCGAAAACCAATTTCTGGGTGCACCGGCGCGGGCGCAGATACCTCAGGGCCCGGGATTATTTCGCCGAATTCGAGAAAATCTACGGGGCATGCGGAGTGCTGCCCTCTCTCGACGGCTCCGATCATTTCCGGCTTCGCAAGGCCATGTCTCCGGCGTACTCGCGTGCGCGGCTGGAAGACCAGATGCCGCAACTGATCGATTATGCGCGCCAGTACATGTCGGACTGGAAGGTCGGCGAGCATTACCCTGCAAAGAGTTTCTGCAGACACATGATCAACGCACAGATCTCGCCGCTTTCGATTGGCGTCGATACGCAAGACATTATCGATGACCTGATCGTCTTCAAGGAGCGGGCCCAGACCACCAACGTGGTCAGGGCCCATCCCCGAAAAATGCAGCGTACCCCCAGAAAACAGCGCCGGGCAAAAGCCATCGATACCCTGATCAAGCGCATCCAGAGCGTATCCACGCCCGCCCAGCGCGCAGGCTGTCCGAGGAACCTCGCGGACGACTGGCTGAGCCTGCATGCCAGCGATCCGACGCTGGTGCCGGAGTCCAATCTGCGGTTCGCCCTTTCGGCGGCCCTGGTGGCGAGCGTATACCTCGGCGACTCGTTCAACTTCGCGCTGTATGCCATGGCTTCGCAGCCCGAGCTCTATGGGAGAATTCGGGCTGAAGCCGATGCCCTGTTCGACGGCGGAGACCCGGATGGCAAGGATTTCACTCCGGATGCGATCGACGTCACGCGCCGCTTCCTCATGGAGTGTCTGCGAATGTACCCGATCGTTCCGATGTCCCTCCGGGACGTGATGAATTCATGCGTGGTGGAAGGCTACGAACTGCCGGTTGGCGAGCGGCTCTATATCGCCCAGACCGCAACCCATTACATGGAAGACATTTTTCCGGATCCCCACAAGTTCGACATCGACCGGTATCTGCCTGACCGGGAGGAAAATCGCGGTTCCAGCTACGCGCCCTACGGGCTGGGCACGCACACGTGTCTCGGCTCGCGGTGGATGGATCTGCAACTGGCCGTCAATGTGCTGCTGATCGCCCACCACTTCACGCTCAAGGTGCACCCGGAGGACTACGAACTCCGGTTCAATCCGCTGCCGTCGCTGAAGCCAACCAACAAGCTGAACTATCTCGTCGCCGAAAAGAGGCGCGACCTGCCGGCCTGAAACACGAATCAGGCCGCGGAATCAGTCGGCCGTGCGTTGCAACCGTTCCCTGATCTCCTCGTCGGTTTCCCGGGTCCCGTCAAGGGCCATGAGCAACGGCGGGAGAAACAGGAAGTCCGCCACCAGGGCGATGAACACCGTAATCCCCACGAGCAGGCCAAGCGCCTGATTGGTCGCCATTCCCGACGCTCCGAACACCATGAATCCCAGCCCGAACACCACGGTCGTGGTCACCAGGGCCCTGCCCACTGAGCGGAAGGCGTGCTGAACGGACTCCGACGGAAGCCGGCCCCTCTTCCTGGCTTCCACATATTTGGTCATGAAATGAATTGTGTCGTCGACGATGATGCCAAACGCGATGGCGGTGACGACCGACGCCGCGACGCCGACCTCTCCGACGATATATCCCCACAAGCCGATTGCCATGGCGGCCGGAACAAAATTCGGGATCAGACTGAGCAGGCCAAGACGGATGTTTCGGAATACGGCCAAAAGAAGCAAAGAGACGATGGTCATTGCCACAATGGTGCCGATCAGCATGCCCTCGATGTTCCTCTGGATCGAGCGGGCCCCCACGACCGAAACCCCGGTCGCCGACGTTTCCAGATCGGGAGCGTTGTTGCGCAACCACTCTTGTGCACGGTCGTCAAGCCCGATCTTCTCCTTGCTTGACAGGCTCTTCAGGGCCACCGTCATGCGCGTTGCGGCCCGGTCATAGTCGATGAGATTGTTCAGATCCCGCCCGACCGGAAGGGAAAACTCGTAAAGCAGGAGATACTGCGCGGCAAGATCGGAGTCGTCCGGGAGGATGTAGTAATCGGGGTCGTCACCGTGCAAGTTCTTGTTCAGGCGCTTGATGATATCCGGAAGGGCGAAGACATGGGCCACTTCCGGCTGTGTCCGGTACCACTGCGCAAACGCCTCGACCTTGTTCAGAAACTCGATACCGGTGACTCCCTCCGGGAGGCCGGAGTCGAGGGAGTATTCGTAGGTTTCCACGCCGGAGAAATTCTCGTTCAGAAAATTGATGGAACGGCGGAACTCGTAACCCTTGTCGAGAAGCTCGAGCCAATTCTCCCTTAGATCAATCCGCGAGATTCCCGCAACCAGCACAACCGTCACGACGATGAAAACGGGCAACAGCATCGTGCGATTGGAGATGACAAACCGCGCGAGACGATCATACGCATCGGTTTTCGCCTCGCGAATCTGCCACGCCCGCGCGGGCATCACAGAAAGGAATGCGGGCAGCAGCGTCACCGAATAGGCGAAGGCGCACATGGCGCCGAACGCCACGATGTTTCCCATGATTCGAAACGGGGGCATGTCCGCGAAATTCAGGCTCAGGAATCCGATTGCAGTCGTGAACGAGGTCAGAAATACAGGCCATATGTTGACGCGCATGGAATGCATCGCGGCCTGCTTGCGATCCATCCCCTGGCGCAAGCCCGCCGCCATGCCCTCGATAATGTGCACGGAATGCGCGACGGTAACCGCCATCAGCACGAACAGCGCGGCTCCGCTCTCGCCAAACAGTTTCATGCCCGTCCAGCCGGCAAAGCCGAGCGAGGACGGCAGGACGGCCACCAGCATCAGGACGATCGCGAGAGTGCCCCACAAGGAGCGCAGCAGAATCAGGGCGATCAGCAGCATGGTCGCGAGAGCGACAGGCCCGAGAACACCCATGTCATCGTCTATCGCGTCACGCATGGAACGATTGAGGATAAGCTCGCCGGTAACGTGATAATCAATGGCCGGGTGCTTCTCCCGGGCCCGGGCGATGGCCTCGTACAGGTAGTCGGTGACTTCCTGCTTGCCCATCTCCCGGTTCTCGGGAAGGGTCACGCTGACAACCAATCCGGCAACCCGGCCGCTGCGGGAAACGAAACGTCCGGCCGTTTCCTCGTTTTCGAGCGCAATTTTCTCGATTCGCTCCAGGTCCGCTCCGTCGAGGACGGCGGGATCGTCGATCAGGGGCTCGACAACCAGCTCATCCTCGAAGCCCTCGCTGTGCGTATAGTTCGTGATGGAGTCGACGCGGGTGGCATAGGGCGTGTGCCAGAGCTGTTCGGTCAACTCGTCAACAGCACCCAGCGCCTCACGGGTGAAGACCGTGCCGCCCTCAGGCGCCACGGCAACCAGAGCGACGTCGGAAAGGGCATAGGTTTCCTCGAGTTCTTCAAGCGCGATGATGTGCGGGTTGTCGCCGCTGAAATGATTGCGAACGTCGACGTCGACCAGAGCCAGATTCATGACCCCGGCGCCCAGGGCGAGCATGACAAGCGACGAAACCAGGATGGTCAGCCACTGGCGAGCCATGATGAGCGCAATGCAGGATTCCAGCTTCATATTCTCTATCCCAACTTGGTGGCTTCGGTATTCCGTGCTCTGTCTGCCCCGCCACGGGCGATTCGGCATCGACCGCGGACAGGCAATGAGACCTCGCGCTTCGCCCGGACTCCCGGTATCCGGAACCGGCGGCAGCACCGATGGACACTGAAACAAACCGGCCGACGGCCAACGTGGCCCTGCAAGCCCATGACGGGCATGGTATTTTCACGGTCCTTCAAAGTCAAGGACAGGGCGGGCATCCGACGCGAAGCGGGCCTGCAGAGGCTGGACAAGGAATCATCGAAGGATAGCCATCGTGTGGCTGGCACATCGAATCCAGGGGATGGTGCCGGTCGAATTCAGGCCGACGGACCGGGAATCGGTCCATGGGTTTTCGCGGGCGTGGCAGAATGTTATGATCCGGTGCGGGGGTCCTTGGCAGGCAAGGACATCGAGACGATTCGATTGTTGCGTGGAACCGCTGTCGATGTCTTGGTCTCTCTTTACGTTCATGAACCACCAGGAGGATGAAGACTGTGATCCGCTTATCTTTGCGACGTACGGCAAGTGTAATGACCGGGGTCTTTCTTGCCATTTTTTCCTGGACAGCCCAGCCTTCGGACGGCAGCCCCGAGGAGGTCGGGCTCCAGATCGCGACCGACGCCCGGGAACGCCAGAAAGGGTTCGGCAACTTCACCGCGAACCTGAGCATGACTCTGCGCAGCAAGAGCGGCAAGGAAATCGAACGCGCAATTCGCCTCAAAGTGATAGAGATCGAGAACGATGGCGACCGGACGCTGTTCGTGTTCGACCACCCGCGCGATATCAAGGGCACTGCGTTTCTTATCCACGCCCACAAGAACGAACCGGATCAGCAATGGCTTTATCTGCCCGCCCTGAAACGGGTCAAAGGCATCAGTTCCTCGAAACAATCCGGCTCTTTCATGGGTAGCGAATTCTCCTACGAGGACATGGGAGCCGTCGAGGTCGAGAAATTCACTCACCGGTTCCTGCGCGACGAGCCGTGCGGCGATTTCGAGTGTGTCGTGCTCGAGCGCGTTCCGAACAGCCGGGATTCCGGGTATTCCCGCCAGCTGGTGTGGATGGACCGGGAAGAGCTTCGCACCATGCAGATCCATTTCTATGATCGCCGGGACGAGCATCTCAAGACGATGGCCGTCGAGAATTACGAGAAACATCTCGACCGTTTCTGGCGCGCCAGCAGGGTCACGATGACCAATCACCTGACGGGAAAGAGCACCGTCCTTAACTGGCAGGACTACCAATTCGGGACCGATCTCGACGAAAGCGACTTTACCCGCACGGCGCTGAAGCGGGTTCGCTAGAACCTCACAGGGGGTTCCTGCATCGCCGTCCCGGCCCCTGCCGCGCACCCATGAAGGCGGCCTGCGCATGCAAACGGAATATCCGGACATGATGCGGATTCGGTTGCACGATTTAATTTAGAAATAACAGGCATTTTCTCTCCCTCCCTGGAGTCAATACGCTCACAATTCACGCCCCAACTTGGATATAATCCCGCGAGGAGCGAAATGAGCGTTGGAGAAGCGGGTGCATTCGCCGCCTTCGTGCTTGCCAACAACACCAAAACATTACATCGAAAATATCGGCGGGACTCACTGAACCCGCCGCCTCAACGAATACACGACGACCTATGAAAGAAAAGACAATGAATCCGGCAGGAGCCGCACTTGCCGGATTGGCGCTTTGCCTGATGCTGACCGTCACCCCCGATGCCCGCGCCGCGGGCGACTGGTACGCCGGGATCAACATCCCGATCATGTTCCTCGACGACACGGAGACGGACGTGAACTGGAAAACCGCTAACGGTGCGTTCGATGTCACGTCGAAATCCACCACGGAATACGACACGGGCTTTCGGTTCAGCGGCATCCTCGGCCGCCAGATTTCCCCGAATCTCCGCCTCGAGGGCGAATTTTTCATCGGCAAGGCCAAGGTCAGCAA
>VYGS01000118.1:0-645 GCA_009841725.1 Gammaproteobacteria bacterium | reverse complement strand
TCAGCAAGCAGACCTACGGCGGATTTTCCCTGCAGGGATTCCCCATTCCCCAAAGCTCGACCCCGGTTTCGGGATCGGCCAAGTAGCTGGGAGTCATGCTGAATCTCTGGTACGACTTCGACACCGGCGCCAGGTGGACGCCGTATACGGGACTCGGCATCGGTTTCATGCGGGCCGATTTCGGCGGCGTGAAATACGACGCCAATGCCATCATAGCCCATACCGCCAAGACGCTGATGGGAGCCGAACCAGGACTTCTTCAAGATCCCAGTCAGGCAGCGCTAGGCAGGCAAATTTGGCAACAACTCGAACAGTCGGGTTTGGCTAACCTGCAGGCTCCCGCCCTCTCCACCACCGACACGGCGCTCGCCTGGCAGGTCGGGTTCGGGGCAAGCCACCGGCTGAACGACACGACGTCCATCAACGTCGGCTATCGCTTCCAGAATACCGACACCATGGAGTTCAGCGGCAGGAATGCCGCGATGACGGTCAACTCGCAAAGCAAGATCAGCCTGCACCTTGTCGAAATCGGCGTCCGATACGACTTCTAGGCAACAATCCCCCCCCCCTCTAAACACGGAAAATCCGCTGAAAGCGGCGGGTTTTCCCGTCCTTCTCCGCTTTTTTCGCCGGCTTCCCGCACAC
>VYGS01000166.1:9816-18437 GCA_009841725.1 Gammaproteobacteria bacterium | reverse complement strand
AAACGCCGCGCAGTCATGCCCGATCCAGTGTCACATGTTTCTGAACCCGCACATTACGGATGTCCGATGGTGTTGGCCCAAAGCGGTAATGTCACCTTTCTCCAATTTTAAAATGTCCCCTTTTTGGGAAAGGGTAAGAGATGAAGGAAGAGGTACTATTGATGTATCACGAAGATCTTGACCGACTGGAAATGATCCATGCGTACGAATTCGATTCAAGTACCCTTTCCAAGGCAGGACGAACCAGATTGTCGCTGATGTCGGCTTACGTTGGATTCTGCCTGGATTTAGCCATGGCGAGATTGTCGGCATATCAATCCACGGTCATCAGGCTCCGTCAACGATGCGCTCTACTTCTTTCCGGGTAGCTTCGTCATCCTTTTCGGCGATCGACATGACGTATGTGATGCGTTGGGCTCTCTTCTCCTCTGGAGTCATTTTGCGGCCGGCTGCTTCCCTTATGAGCCGTTCCAATTCATCGGTGCCTGGTTCTTTTGCTTTGGTGTGTTTTCCCATGAGTTTCGATTCCCCTCTGATAGTATCGATCTGAAATATTCAGGGAAGTCCCTGCAGGTTACTGCAACCCCCGTCCTTTCGCCATATTTATTGTTTTGACTCCGTCCAGCACATCGTAATCATGACAGTGAAGCGTTATATGCGGCCACTTTGCGGATATCCAACGGTGTTGGCCCAAAGCTGTAATGTCCCCTCTTGGTATCGAAGTCGGCAATTTTGGAGACATTCTCACGATGGGCGAAGCGGGTGGACAACCGCTTCCAGTCTGCAGAAATCATTGACATGAACTGGATCATGCATGACCTGAGTGGGGTTACTCGAAAATTCGACGAAAAAACGAATCGGGAAAATGAGCGAGGGCGGGCGCGGAGATGATTCTCGAAACTTATGTGCCGGATGAGGGAGTCCCGTCCAGATCAAACCTGATGTCCAGTCTCGCGCCCACGGCTTGTGCATAGCGCTCGAGTTCGGCAATGCCGACGTTCCGGCGCGCGCCTTCGATTCGCGAGATTTCGCTTTGACTGGTCCCCATGCGTTCAGCCACCTCGGCCTGGGAAAGTCCTGCCGCCGTCCGGGCCGCAATAAGCTGTCGGGTCAGGTCAAACCCGGGGCCCAGGGCTTCATAAGCGGCCCGATTGTCGGGATCTTGCAGAAACTCCGCTTTCAACTCTGACAGTCTGGTCATGTGAAGTGCAAAACCTCTCTGGCGCGACTTTTCATGCCGGCCGGGATTCGGAGTACATTTCGCTTCCGTCCGACAATCGCAACCAGCCCCTGACGATCCGGTAGATCCCCCAGACCAGAACCGCTCCCGCCACCATGCCGAAGACGAGATATCCCAACCCCATGAGCAGTATCGTCGGTATTGCAACGACAGTTCCGGCTGCAAGCCACAGCAGTCCGAACCAGAATGTGCGGATCTGCCATCGAAAATGCGATTCCAGCCATGTCCCCCGCGCTTCGGACCTCTTCACGTAGTTGATGACGACTCCTGCGATGAACGGAATTCCTCCAAAAATGATCCCTGCGGCCTGCAACGCGTACACCACCGTTGCGACTTTCCGAATCCGGCTTTCGGAATCGTCGTCCGTTCGAGACTGAACCGGGGCTGTCGGGAGTTCTTCATGCATTCCTGTCTCCTCACTTGGTGTGATCTTCCCACCGAGCGACCGATGGCCTTGTGGTCGAAAGTATAGCCGTTCCGGCTTCTCGTTCCAATTTGTACTATCGGTCGAGGAAAAGCTCACGGGCGCAAGGATGCTGTTTATCGTACGCACCAGTGTGAGGTGCTGCGTCCCGTATCCCACACAGGATACCGCCTCGGGAAATGCTCGCCCCTCTCAAACGGTCCATGACTCGGGACAGGGAGACGGACGAGGCACAAATAATGAGCGCCTCAATCGGGGCTCAGCGAAATCGACTTCGAGAAATTTTCCGAAAAGCGCGTCTCGATCTCCGTTCGGGTGGGGCGGTGGTTCTGGGTCCCGGAGTGCTCGATCTTGATTCCTCCCATCAGCGAGCCGAGTTGCCCGCCGGTTTCCCAGTCCAACCCGTTGGCCAAGGCGTACAGGAGGCCGGAGCGATAGGCATCTCCGCATCCCGTTGGATCGACAATCCGTGAAACCTTGACGGTATCGATATGGATATGCCGGTCCTCCACATAGATGTCGGAGCCCCCGCCGCCATGGGTAACGATCAGAACACCGGTCTTCTCCCTGATTCGGGTCAGGGACAACCCGGTCTTGCTCGAGATCATCTGGCATTCGTAGTCGTTGGCGCAGACATAATCCGCAAGCGAGACGAGTTCGATCAATTCGTCGCCATTGAACAGGGGAAGCGCCTGGCCGGGATCGAAGAAGAACGGAATGCCGGTTTCGCGGAACTGGCGGGAGTGCCGGATCATGGCCTCCTTGCTGTTCGGGGCCACGATGCCCAGGCCGATGTCGCCGGCGTCTCCAACCTCGACCGTGTGCGCATGGGCCATCGCCCCCGGGTGGAACGCGGTGATCTGGTTGTTGTCGATATCGGTGGTCACGAACGCCTGCGCCGTCCAGGTGTCCTCGATTTCAACCACATGGGCCGGGTCGATGCCGTTTTCAATCATCCACTTGCGGTAGGGATCGAAATCCCTGCCCACGGTCCCCATCGGCACCGGCCGGCTGCCCAGCAGCTTGAGGTTGTAGGCGATGTTGCCGCAGCAACCTCCGTATTCCCTTCTCATCTCCTCGGTGGGGAAACTCACATTGATGATGTGGACCTGATCGGGAAGGATGTGGTTGGCGAACCGATCCCGAAACAGCAGGATCGTGTCGTAGGCCAGGGACCCTGTTACCAGTATGCGCATGGTTGCCGGCAGGTCGGGTCAGATGGGCGCACAGCGCCTGCAGGTCCCGTAAAGCGTCAGAGAATGGTCCTGGATCACGAATTCGTGGGATTCGGCGACCTGCTGCTGCTCCTGCTCGATGACCTGGCTGTGAAACTCGATCACCTTGCCACAGCGCACGCAGATCATGTGATAGTGATGATCGCCGTCATTCAGCTCGAACACCGATTTCTCGCCCTCGAAGTTGTGGCGAATCACGAGTCCGGCCTCGACAAACTGGGTCAATACCCGGTAGATCGTCGCCATGCCGACCACCGCATCCTGCTCCATGAGCTCCCGGTAGACATCCTCGACGGTCAGATGCCGGGTCGTGCTGTTCTCGAGAATGGAAAGAATCTTGAGTCGGGGAAGCGTCGGCTTGATGCCGGCTTGTTGCAGATCGGTGCCGTCCATATTCATTGTGCCGGGATACCGGTCCAATTATATATCAGCTTTTTTCGAGGCCGAGCAGATCGCCGGCAGATCGCCGATATCGCCCATGGCGTATCCGGCCAGCATCTTCTTCAGGGGCGCAAGGCGGTCGGCGAGCATCAACCCGGCGCCGCCGATTGCCCGGCTTCCCGGGATTTCGCTGCCGAACAGGGTCTTGAATCCCCGCATGGCCGTCAGGACCATCGCGTTCTCTCCCTTGCGCCATCGTTCGTACCGCCTCAGCGCGGCATGGGCGGCAAAATCCCGCCCGCGCTCCGCGGCCTGTCCGAGGACCTGGGAGAGGGATGCCGCATCCAGCAGGCCGATATTGGCCCCGAGCCCGGCCAGGGGGTGGATGGAATGGGCGGCGTCGCCGATCAGGGCGACCCGCTCGGCGATGTAGGTGTCCGCATGATGCTGTCTGAGCGGGAACGAGTGCCGCTTTCCGCACTGGACGATCTCTCCCGGCCGGCCCTGGAAGCAGGACGACAGCGCCTGGCAGAAGCCGGCGTCGTCCAGGGCCATCATTTCATCGAAGTACTCTTCGTCGCAGGACCAGACCAGCGAGCACCTGCCGTTCCGAAGCGGCAGGAGCGCCGCCGGACCGGTCGGAAGAAACACCTGCCATGCCGTGTTGTCGTGCCCGTTTTCCGGGACCACCTCGGCGACGATCGCCCGCTGCCCGGTCTCGTATTCCGTGCTGCCGATTCCCGAGAGGGTTCTCGTGGCCGACTCTCCTCCGTCCGCCCCGACCAGCAGCCGGCACAAGATGTCGCAGCCGCTGTCGGTATGCAGACGCAGGCCGTCCGGACGGGCGGCGATCTCCTGCAACCCGGATTCCCCGACGATCGCGACGTTCGGCTGCCTCTCGAGGAAGTCGAACAACGACGAGGTCACGGCATTGTTCTCGATGATGGCGCCAAGATGCGGAACCCGGATGTCCCGGGCGTCGAACGTGATCAGGCCGCCGGTGTCCCTTTCCCAGACCGTCATCCGAAAATACGGACTGACCCGCTTGGAGCGGATGTCCTCCCAGATTCCCAGATGCCGGAAGATGCGGATGGAGGAATGGTTGACCGCGTTGACCCGGGGATGATGATCGTTCGGATCCCATTCGGCCGGCCTTTCCCTGCTGATCAGGCAGACGCTGAATCCCTGAAGCGCGAGCAGGCCGGCCAGGGTGCCGCCCACCACGCCGCCTCCGGATACGGCGACATCGTACACTTCCCCTCGGGCCTTGGCGTTCATGAGCCGATCGGGATCCCCGATGTCAGTTTGAAGGGGGTGGCTTCAAGCCCCATGGTTTGCCTCAAAAGGAGGCGCTTTGCCGGAGGGAAATGCTCGATCGCCACGAGGCCCGCGTTCCGTGCCGCCGAGACGGGGCCGACCGGGCTCGAGAACACCCGGATCAGCGAATGCGTGAAGCTCTCCACCATCCATGCGTCCCGGCGGCGAAGCCGTATGTACTCCCGGGCCATTTCTTCGCTGCCCGGGGCGAAGCCCGACTCGCAGATCAGCTCCGCCAGGCAGGCGACGTCGCGAAGACCGAGGTTGAAACCCTGCCCGGCGACCGGGTGGACAGTGTGCGCGGCATTGCCGAGCAGCACGGCGCGGCCCGAGGCCGGGGAGTCGACGCGAAAACGGGTGAGTGGATAGCTCTTGCGCTCGGACGGACCTGAAAAATTCCCGGCCCGGCCGCCGAACGCCGACTGCAGCGCATCGACGAAACCGGCATCGTCCAGTGACATGCGCTCCTCAAGATCGCTGTCGCGGGTGGTCCAGACCAGTGCGAAATGACAGGCCTCGGCCGCCGGGGAGCCGCCATCGATCCGGTGGGGCAGCAGGGCCAGCGGCCCGTTTGGCGTGAACCGCTCGTACGCCCTGCCGCAATGGGGTCGGTCGGCTCCGACGATGCACAGGACCGCGGACTGATCGTAGGGCTCTTCGCGAACCGGGATACCGAGGGTGCCGGCGAGGTCGGAGCGGCCGCCGTCCGCGACAACCAGCAAGCCGGCCGTCACCGCAATCCGCCCTCCGGGGCGATCGATCCCGATCCGGCAGCACTCCTCTTCCATGTCCGCGTCCACCACCGACCCGGGGCATTCGAGTTCGATCTCGGGGCTCTGGCGGATCGTCTCCCACAGCACGGCGCCCAGCTCGCGGACCGGGACCACGTAGCCGAGCGCTTCCGTGCCCGCATCGTTGCACGAGAGATGCGTCTGGCCGAAGCCGCCCCGGCTGGAGACGTGAATATCGAGGATCGGCTGCGCCCCGTTCCTCTCGATCCGCTCCCACACCCCCAGCGCGCTGAACACGTTGCGCGAGCAGTAGGTCAGCGCGACCGTGCGCTCGTCCCAGGTCGGCTGCAAGTCGGATTCGATTTCGACCGGCTCGACGACCAGCACGCGTTTTTTCGAACCGACCAGGGCGCAGGCCAAGCTGGCGCCGCAAAGGCCGCCGCCCGCGATCACGATGTCGTAATGCGCAGCATCCGGTTCCCGTCGATCAGCCATTTACCATGAGCGCTTCGATTTCATCCGGGTCCTTCGGCACATCTCCGGTCAGGACCTCGGGGCCGTCCCGGGTGACCAGCACGTCGTCCTCGATCCGTATCCCGATGTTGTGCCACTTCTCGTCGACATCGGGATCCGGCGCCACGTACAGGCCGGGTTCGACCGTCAGCACCATGCCCGACTCAAGGGAGCGCCACTCGTCGCCGATCTTGTAGTCGCCGACGTCGTGCACATCGATGCCCAGCCAGTGCCCGGTCGAGTGCATGTAGAACTTCCGGTATGCCCCGGTTTCGATCAACTCGTCCGGATCGCCCTCGAGCAGCCCGATCGCGACCATTCCCTCGGTCAGTGTCCGCACGGCCACGTCGTGGTAGTCGGTGACCGGCCGCTCGGGCCTGACCGCCTCGATGGCGGCCAGCTGGGCGGCCAGCACGACCTCGTACACGTCCCGTTGCGCCCCGGAAAACCGGCCGTTGACCGGGAACGTGCGGGTGATGTCGGAGGCGTAGCAATCCAGTTCCGCCCCGGCGTCGATCAGCAACAGGTCGCCGTCGGCGAGACGGCAGTTGTTGTCGATGTAGTGCAGGATGCAGGCGTTGGCCCCGCCGGCGACGATCGAGGGATAGGCGGGGGCAAAACTGCCGCCGTGGCGAAACACGCATTCCATCTGTGCCTGGACCTGGTATTCGTACATGCCGGGTCGGGTGCATTGCATCGCCCTGACGTGTCCCCGGGCGGCCAGCTTCGCGGCCTTGCGCATGATCCCGATCTCGTCCCGGTCCTTGATCAGCCTCATCTCGTGGAGAATGTGGGCGAGATCCACGAACTCCCAGGGAGCCCGGCCGCCCTGGCGGGTTTTTTCCCGCAGGTTGGAGACGGTCGAGAACAGCTCGCTGTCGAACTCCGGATCCTGCCCCATCCGGGTGTACACTTTCTGCTGGTCGGGCAAGAGCTCGACCAGTATCTCGTGCAAGCGATCGATCGGATAGGCATGGTCCGCTCCGTACCTAGCGACGGCGCCTTCCACGCCGGCCCGGCGCCCGTCCCAGAGCTCCTTCTGCGGATCCCGCTCGCGACAGAACAGGATGAACTCGCCGCCCGGCCTGCCGGGCACGAACACCGCCGCTGCCTCGGGCTCGGGAAACGCGGTCAGGTAATGAAAATCGCTGTCCGGCCTGAACGGATACATCACGTCGCGATTGCGCGGCTGGTGCTTGGCCGTGGTGAGGACCGCCATGCCCTGGCCGAGCATGTTCATGAACTCGGCCCGCCGCCTTGCTAGGGCTTTCCGGTTCATGACTGGCTCGCCGCCTGCTCGGATTTCGGATTCGCGACCATCTCCTCATAGATCAGCTGGATGCCGACCCGAAGATACTGCTCCACCTCGACCAGGGCCTTCTCCTCGCCCTGTCCCGCTCCGTCGCCGCCCGGCGATGCGGCCTGCATTCCGCTGATCGCCATGATGTCCCGGATCAGTTCCCGGACCGAATCGTTGCACTGATGCACGATCAGATCCCCGTCGTGGCAGAATCCCTGGACGAATCCGCTGCACCAGTTCCCGATCTCGTCCGCTCTCAACGACACCGATTCATCGTCCTCGGGCAGCATCAGGTCGAACACGGGGCTGTCGGAATCCAGGTTCCGGACGATCAGCTCGTACAGGGCTTCCAGCATCGCCGAATCCCGGTCCGAATCCAGCCTGAACAGGTACAGCTTGTTGGTGATCTCGGCCACGGGTATCCCGCGGCACGCCAGGCCGGTCAGCAGGCCGTGGGCTTCCGGAACGCCGGATCCCCAGCCCGTGTCCCGGAGTTTCCGGTCCAACTGGCTGAATACGGTGCGCTCGAAGCTGTCTGGCGCGGGCTCGCTCATCCCCATCTTGCCGGATCACCAGGGCAGTTCGTAGCCCTCTGCGTGCATGAAGGTCCCGGTTCGCTCGAGCGTCAACTCGTCGACGCGCTCGATGATCCCGCCCGCCGCGGTGGTCGGCGCGATGCCGTTGCCTCCGGTCATTTCCGTCGCGACCAGCCCGGGATGCAGGATGACGACCGGAATTCCCCGACCGGCTAGGTCCCGGGCCAGGCTCATCCCGATGGCGTTCAGCCCGGCCTTGGACATCCGATATCCGTAACGCCCGCCGGACTGGTTGTCCGCGATGGAACCCATGCGGCTACTGAGAAGTCCTATTTTCGAACCGGCGCCGAGGTTGCCGAGGAGCGCGTGGACCACCCGCAGGGGGCCCAGCGTATTGACCTGGAATTGCCGCTCGATCATCCCGAAGTCCATGTCCTCGAGCGTCTCGCGGCTCAGGATGCCCGCATTGTGGATCAGGATGTCGATGTGCGTGCCTTCAAGGCGGCGTTGGAGCGCTTCGACGCCGGCACCGTCGGCGATATCAATGCCGGTGATGATCTCGGCCCCGGTCGCCTCCAGTTCGCTCGAGACGCTTCGGCACGTGGCGATAACGCGCTCGCCCCTTGCCGAATACTGTCGGCACAGTTCGAGACCGATGCCCCGGCTTGCGCCGCAGATGAATACTGTAGCCATGCGATGAATGGTTGTTGTGTGTCGGGTTCAAACGATCCGGCAACCTGCCGGAGATGCCGATCGAAGAGATCAGCGTAACGGTCGCTAGCGTATCATAATCGGGCTGGTCGTGAGGTGGTGGATTTTCTATATCCCGACTCCTTGTGAAATTGTCATTTATTCGCTTTGTTTGTGACAGACAGGCTGGGCTATCCAACTCGACCGTAAAGACAAGCCGCGCTTTCGTACAGCGAGAGAGGGAGGAGGATGGT
>VYGS01000166.1:0-9806 GCA_009841725.1 Gammaproteobacteria bacterium | reverse complement strand
TGCCGTCTCGTTTTGTATTTGTAATTTATTCGGTTTGTTTGGTACAGACTGGGTGTGGTTTCCAACTCGACCGTTAAGAAAAGCGGGGGGTTCCCCCCCCCCTCAACTCATGAGTTTTCCAGATTTGGTTGGCTCTGGGCCATTACTCGTCGGACTCAATTCCAAGCATGAGTCTTTCTGTCATCGACACCGGTGTAACCGTCGCATCGATTGCACGGTCACGACACCAATTATAAAAATTCCGATGGTTATTTTTCAGTGTGAGACGCTCAAGCCAAGTCAAACGAGAGTAAAACACATACTGCACCGCACCGATCGTCAACGTCGAATGAAAGGCATTGGGTCCATACTCCCTATTATCCGCATATACAACCAAACCACCGTGCGCAGCATATGGACGCTGACCAAGGGACGACTGAAATTGTTGATATGTCCAATCGTAATCTATCTTAAGACAAATACAATTCTCATCATTCTTGCCGATTGCAAATTCCGCCATATGAACCGGGCGTGGTCCCTTTACCTCCGCAAGATGACAACAAAGCAATTTAGCAAAATAGCGGAATACATTAAGATAGCTCATCGATCCTTCAATATAGCGATCATTGTCGAACACAAGGTGAGGATCTTCACCTGCTTTAACAAGGTGATTTATCAATGAGCGAAAACTATCAAACTCTCTGTCGGCAGGTTGCGTTCGTGAGTTATTGCATGTAGCACAAATACGCGCCGAGAATTGAAGGGCTTTGGACTTAGCACTTTGGAGATATCTACCTCGATATGTCGGTGAATGACTGAATTCTCCGATTACCATGCCCTCATTCGAAAACTGGTCCTTTAGTGCTGAAGCTTTGATTTTATGCTCTCCTGTCAATCGATATGGCGAACCACATAAACAACATTTATCCGGTTGATATGGCTCAAAAAAAGGGGTTCTCATAATAATCTTGCCTTGTTCTTGTACGACGAGCTAATACATAGCTATATCGTATTAACTCAACATTACACTTTTGGTTCTGTTACCGCGGTATCCCCGCTACCACATGCGAATCTCTATCCGACTATCCATCCATTCCTTCAATTGGGCATACACGCCCCCCCCATCCGTTGCTTCACCCCACCGGAATTCCAGCAAATTGTAGCGATAGGTATATCTGTTCCTAGTGCTGGAGGAAATGGACGAGGTACTCGGGCAGATGTCCGAGCTGGCGCCCGGAACGAAATCGTCTGGATGCCCAGCACCTCGACATGGAGGAGGCCGGGTTCCTGTGATTTCAACTTTTCTGTTCGCGAACCTCGGGCTATATTATTTTGGCAAATAACATGAAATGTAAAACGATGTTCAATCGTGGTACTAAATCAAAGCTGTTCAAACAGCTTTCAGGGAAAGGCTACACATGGCTGAATGAAAAGCTTGCAAGTGCGCTCACGCTCACTCCATCGCACTTTGGTGAGCAGCCTACTCAGTGTCGATGAGTTCGGTTTTGCCGATTAGAAGACTTCCATTCCGCAATGAGGAATCCGACCTCCATGGCGTGCCCAATTACACGGCATTTTCACATTTAAACAACCCAATAATAATAAATTTGGGAGTTACTCATGGCGACAGAACGACAAGCGGAAATATTCAGAGACGAGGTCTTAGCGCCGGTTGGCAAGGAAGCAGTGGAGGGAAGAAATATGAAAGACAATCTGACCGGGTTTCTTGCACAGGAGGGGCGCTTTTATGAACACAGTGATGGCCTAATGGTGGTTGGCCGTGCCGTTAACGGATTTGAGCATGACATTGATCCCATTGATTTCAATGACTCTGGCTACCGTGAAGAGCATGCGAACGAACTTCTGCAGATGACCTGTCAGCGGGATGACCAACCTTGCCCGATGGAGTGGGTGACGACAGAAAAATGGAAACGCGGTTTGCCTGCATTCTGGCGTGTTGTCAGAGGAGTGACCAGGGGGCTCGGAATTAGCAATCCTGAGAGCGAAGACTGGCCGTCCCATCTTGTTTGGTCGAATCTGTACAAGGTTTCTCCAGCAGGTGGAGGGAATCCCAATAACTCACTGTGCAATGCTCAATACGATGGCTGCAAGAAGCTTCTTCAGTGCGAGATTCAAGACTATCGTCCGCGACATCTTTTGTTCCTCACAGAAACCCGAAATCATCCGAATTGGTGGGCAAGGCCATTCCTAGACGATCTCGAATTACGTGATTGGCCGGACGGGCGGTATGTACGTTTTACAGGACGACTGTCATTTTTAGGTTGCTCCTGTGATACGCTGATTGTGGGTGCGGTACACCCACAAGGACAAAGCGGCACCAGACAGGAGATTGCTGATGAAATTCTGTCAGCGTTCGAACAGAAATAACCAAGTATTCATCTCATTGGTGCCATATCGTCAACAACTCGATCCTATTGTTCCCTGTGACAAACATCCTGAACGTTTCGAGCAAGAGGGGCCTAAAAACTTATTTTCTGAGCGACCAAGCCGGAAATGAGTAAATGATTGGCATCTTCGATTACCAAGCGAAGGGGATTATCGAAAACCGCCCATGGACCTGAAATAACGTTATCCAGTATGGATGTGAAAGGACATAGTTCATGAACGAGTTCAAATCTTGGAATAGCTATGGGCACTTTGCACGTCGTGTCCGAAGAGAAGCCCGATTTATTCGAACAGTTGAAGACAAAGATTTCCTGCGTCAAGTCCTGAGCACATCTAAGCAACGAATCTTCAAGATACCTGAAGCATGCGGACTATGGCGCGCCCAGCTCGGTCACGATTGGCGGCCGTGTTATGTGGGTGGCGAATATATTACTGATGATTACGCACCTCACCCTCCTGAAAGGATGAAACCAATACAGGGGCGTGCAACGGAAGGCCGGGCCAATCCGAAGGGCATACCTGTTCTCTACCTTTCTAACGAACGGAAAACTGCCATGTCGGAAGTCCGGCCCTGGATGGGCTCTCTCGTCAGTTGCGCACACTTCGAAATAATTCGGCCTCTCAGGATCGTCGATCTGTCAGTCCATCATCAGGACAATGCCGTGTCCTATTTATTTGGACCAGAACCAGATGTGATAGCGCGAGAAAAAGCTGTCTGGACACAAATTGATCAGGCATTTTCCGAGCCTATGACTTCTGCCGACGATGTAGCCGACTATGTTCCGACACAAGTAATTGCGGAATTATTCAAAGTGGAAGGGTACGACGGCATCGCATACAAAAGCACGTTCGAAGAAAACGGCTATAACATCGCGCTGTTCAATCCTGACGATGCGAAGTTGACCTGTTGTTCCCTTTACAGAGCCAAGTCCCTTGAATTCTCATTCGAAGAGGTCGACGACCCATACTGGATCAAAGACGATAACATCAGAGATGTGCCTGAATAGCCCGAAAGACACCGTCTTGGCGAGTAACAGGTATGAGGTTCCGGGATGGTTCGACAGGTAGCCATTTTTCAGCGATGAATACAATCAAAGAACAATCGACATCAATGAGCCAGAAAAAAAATTGTTTGCAGCTAATCGAAAATATACTGGAAAAGATTTACGATCTGCCAGATGGGCCATTCTGGATCGCCGATCTCAGAAACAAGAAATACAGCTTTCCGATCATGCTGGGTGTGGGAAATGGCAGCTACATCCATATCAATCCAGAAATTGATGGATTGCTTGCCCAGCTGTCCAGTTCCATCTTGCAGGAGTATTTCAGACAACACGAGGAAAATTTCTCGAATCCGGAATGGGAGCGCATGGTCAAGAAGGCGTTTGGTGAAGCGCTCGTAGGTGCGGATGAGGAATCTATTAGCAGGAAGGAGGCGGAGAAAACGCTGGATGCTGTAGTCGAAAAAGTGAAGGATTCGATCAATGAAATTCAGGAGCGTGAGCATGTGTTCGGTTGCGATCTGTGCAACATTGAGGATCTCAAGCGCTTGGTCGTAGGACCGGTTTCTTTCGAGCCCAGAAATGCATGGCTCGAAAGGATTCACGACAAGGGGAATATTTCGGAAATTGCAGTTTCACGCATACAGAAAATCTGGCGAGGTGAAACCCTTCGAGAGAGGGTGCCTTCAGAGGACTCGATTAAGGAGGAAGAAATAATTGACGTCATCGGAAAATGTAAATTTGCTTGCAGCGTCAGAATCTCGAAGGCTGGAACTGATGCCGGACTGAACAGAGCGTTGACGGCAGCCCGTCTTGCGATGACGGTGATAGCTTTATTTTGGAAAGATTCATCGTACGCCCTTGAGAGAATTGGACTTACATATGACCGTACGGAATATCTCCAAAAACGCCTTAGCTTTTCTTTCGAAGGTCGTTTTAGTTACGGCAGGACATGGACGCACATCCCGGGCGGGATTACCGAGTTAAAGAAAGAGGAGTGGGAACAGATCCCGAAAGATTTGAAGATCAATTTCCCTTGTGCCGAAGAAGTAATTATTTACGCGGCGGACGGACAAAGCTCTGTGACACGCCCTGAAATCATGCATGTGTTTTTCCAGGCGCTTTTGTGGTTCCATGAAGGTTGCCGGGAGAAGGTCGATGCCATGGCGATCGTCAAGTTTTGTGCAGTATTGGAGGCACTGTCGTGTGGAAGAAAAGAAAACGGTATCTTTAACTTGGTAAACGCACGACTGAAGATCAATGATGAAATTGGATTCAGAGATAAACTACGGAGGATCTACAAAATGGGGCGCAGCAGGACAGTACACGGTACAAACGATAAATTGCTACATGATTGGAGTGACGACCGAAAATTTGCTGAAGAGTTGTGCCGATTGTGCTTGTTGAGCTGTCTTGAGCTTGCATCTCAAGAATCCACATTGAAAGATCCTCACATGTTTTCGGTAAGCGACAAATGAAATGTCGATTATCTCCCCCCCCCCCCACTTCACAGTGCTCTGCGAAAGTTTGCCAGTACGGTGAAGAGTAAAATGGTGCAGGTGACCGAGGGATCGCCGGAAGACCAACTACGCGCTCCGTTTGAGACCTTCATGAGGGCCGCTGCCCAAGTTTTCGGCCAAAACGCAGTTTGTACCGGTGAAACGCCATTACCCGATCATCTCGGGCGCCCGGATTACGCCGTCCATCTCAATCAGACATTGGTCGGATACGTGGAACTCAAAGCTCCCGGTATTGGCGCTGTCGGTAGCCGTTTCAAGGGTCGTAATCGAGACCAGTTCAAGCGATTCTCCTCCATCCCGAACATTCTTTACACCGACGGCAATGAATGGGCACTCTACCGAAACGGTAAGCCTGTAGGCCGGGTTATGAGTCTTGCAGGCGAGATTGTCGCTGACGGCAGCAAGGCCGTTACGCTCCGAGATGCACACGCTATCGAGCACCTGTTGCGGAATTTTCTTTCCTGGCAGCCTTTTATTCTCAAAACCCGATCGGGCAAAATCGATCTCAAGGCTTTTGCCGTCATGCTCGCCCCGCTATGCCGCCTGCTGCGCAGTGATGTGGCTGATGCCCTCAAGCGCCCGGCTTCGCCCTTGGTGCAACTGGCACAGGATTGGCGGCAACTCCTTTTCCCCGATGCCACAGACGATCAGTTTGCCGATGCCTACGCTCAGACCGTTACCTTCGCGTTGCTGCTAGGTCGAAGTGAAAGCGTTGATGAAACATTCACGCTTCAAAGTGCCGAGGTTGCGCTCGCAGCACAGCATAGCCTCCTAGCACGCGCACTGCAGGTTCTCACAGATCCCGCCGCACATGCCGACATCGCTGCTTCTCTCGATTTGCTGCTGCGTGTTATCAAGACAGTGCCGCCCACGGCGCTGACGGCTCCCGACGATGATCCCTGGCTCTATTTCTACGAGGACTTCCTGGCCGTTTACGATCCCGATTTGCGGAAGAATGTCGGCGTCTACTATACCCCGGTTCAAGTTGTCAATGCCCAAGTACGCCTAATCGACGAACTGCTGGCCCATCGTCTGGGAAAACCACTGGGTTTCGCTGATACCGATGTCGTCACCCTTGATCCGGCGGTTGGTACTGGCACCTACCTGCTTGGCGTCATCAAACACGCGCTGGGTCGCGTGCAAGCCATACAAGGTGCAGGCGCGGTAACAGGCCAAGCTACAGCGCTAGCTGGCAACTTGTATGGATTCGAGCTGATGGTCGGCGCTTACTCGGTGGCGGAACTGCGTGTAAGCCGCGCGTTGCTCGATTTCGGTGCGCAACTACCCGTCGGGGGCACGCACGTTTACCTGACCGATAGCCTCGAAAGCCCGCATACCGAACCGCCCCAAGTGCCCCTGTACCTCAGTCCCATCTCGGATCAACATGCCCGAGCCTTGCAGGTAAAAAATTCTGTGCCTGTCATCGTATGCCTGGGTAATCCACCTTACGACCGACACGAAGCCGCTAGCCATGAAAACAAGGCCCGTACGGGCGGCTGGGTGCGTTGGGGCGATGATGGAGAACGCATAATTTTTGATGACTTTCGCAATCCTGTTGCCGATGCAGGACATGGCGGCCACCTCAAGAATCTATACAACCAGTATGTCTATTTCTGGCGTTGGGCATTATGGAAGGTCTTCGAGCATGACAAGTCTTGCGGGCCGGGCGTAATCAGCTTTATCAGCGCTTCGAGCTATCTCGACGGCGACGCCTTCAGCGGCATGCGCGAGCACATGCGCCAGCAGTGCGACGATATCTGGATTATCGATCTCGGAGGTGAAGGTCGCGGCACGCGCAAGAGCGAAAACGTGTTTGCCATCCAGACTCCTGTCGCCATCGCTGTGACCATGCGGGAGAAGGAGGCAAATCCGAGTATGCCCGCATCGGTTCGTTATACCCGTATCGAGGGAACGCGTGATGAAAAACTTTCTACCCTTGACGCCATTAGCTGTTTTTCGACGCTTCAATGGCAGAACTGCCCCACTGACTGGCATGCTCCGTTCCGTCCTGCTGGTCAGGGTGTTTATTTTGATTGGCCGTTGCTGACCGACCTGATGCCATGGCAGCATTCGGGGGTACAGTTGAAGCGGACATGGCCGATTGCGCCGGATACGGAAACCTTGGAGCGCCGTTGGCATGACTTGCTGAGCGCCGAAGATAAATCCATAGCATTTCGTGAAACGGGCGACCGCACGATTCATGGCATCTATGATGTTACCTTGACGAAAGAGAACGATTCGACCCCGATATCCAGATTGTCGAATGACACGCCTGTACCGGAGATGCAACAATATGCTTTTCGTTCCCTTGATCGCCAATGGGTCATTCTGGATGGACGTTTGATTTCCCGGTCGCGTCCAGTCCTCTGGCGTACCTACGGAGAACGACAAGTGTACGTGACGAGCATGCTGACCACTTCTCCTCTTGGAGAAGGCCCTGCGCTCACTGCTTGCGCGACAGTTCCCGACTTGCATCACTTTTCGGGGCGTGGTGCAAAGGACACGATCCCCTTGTACCGTGCTTCCGATACTTCTCAGACGAATATTCTTCCAGGTCTGCTCGATATTCTTAGCTCAACCTATCAGCGTGCGGTTGTCCCCGAGGATTTTCTGGCCTATGTCTACGGTGTTCTGGCACAGCCAGCCTTTACGGAGCGTTTCGCCGAGGAGTTGGAAACGCGAGATTTGCGTGTGCCTATCACCAAAGACGCAATGCTTTTTGAGCAAGCTCGTACTATCGGCTCCCGGCTACTTTGGCTGCACACCTATGGAGAGCGCTTCGTGTCTGAGGACCAACAGCGTGGACGAATTCCAACCGGCGCAGCGCGATGTATCCAATCGATTCCTGGCGACATAGATGGCTATCCCGAAAAATTCAGCTACGCCGATGAAACCCGTACCCTGCACATCGGAGAGGGCGCGTTTGCTCCTGTCGACCCGGAAATTTATGAATACGAGGTTTCTGGTCTTAAGGTCGTCCAATCTTGGCTCAAATACCGCATGAGAAAAGGGGCTGGACGCAAGTCATCGCCCTTGGATGACATCCGTCCGACGTGCTGGACAAGCGCATTCACCACCGAATTGCTGAGCTTACTGTGGGTACTGGAGGCAACGGTAGCGCTCTATCCTGAACAGGAGCGTCTGCTCAAAGCTATTGCCGATAGTGCTTTTTTCCAAACCAGCGATCTGCCGACAGTACCGGACGATTACCGCCAGGCACCATCAAGGCGTATTCCTGAGGATGATCTTGTTGAGCGTGTAAGACAGAAGCAAGCCGAATCCAAAGTCACATGAATTCTGTCGACACTATGAAGCATCAAGTAGCGTTGCGGTTAGACGACAAATACTGCACACTGCAGGAAGCATAGTGAAAACCAGATTCAAATGACAACAAATTTGTTACATGTCAGAAATTCCGCATTTCAAGATATACGGTGAAGACGATCCGGGAATCGAATCCCGTATCCAGCCCACTTTGCCTCTTAGAGACTGGGAGTTCCTGACTCGGGACGAAAAGGAGATTGCCCTGTGCGAATTTCGTAATAAAGATTCACTCCTAGACGTAGGTCCTATAGGATTCCCAGACAATTCAGGGGAAGAGGTTTTGGAGTTGATTCTATATCTAAACCACCGCTTTTTGCGTACCCTTCCTGGCAAACAGTTGCATAATGCCAATTATTCTGATGAAGTGCGGGCGGCCCGCGCGGATTTTTGTAACATCTTTTTGGAAGAGAGTTCCGAATTGGTGCTCGTGATGCTTTCGACACTTCTTTCGTGGCGTATCAATACGTCCTTACTAGACGAAGTGAAAGAAGCTAAGGATAACGAAATCAAGAATGAATTGATCAATTCGGCCTTTAGGGAATTTGATAGCTTGGCCAATGTGATCAACCATATTTTTGAGCAGTTCTGCGTTAATATTTGGATTACACGCAGTGGTGTTGTTCCGCGGCAGGATGATAAGATAATCCGAGAAGTCTATGTTCCTGTCCTGAAAGTGCTTTCCGACCCGAAGTGGAAGTCGATCAGCGACAATCTCTCGAACATGTTCGCGGATTATCAGAAGCAGGCTTATCCGGAGGTCATTACAAAGGCCCATAGCACCCTGCAAGGATTTTTACAAATTCTCGTAGGTATAGGGAAGAATGGAAAGGGAGAATTGAGTAGATTGTTTGCGCACGCAAAGAAGGACGGCATTATTTCAGACAATCTGTTTAGCCAAGGAGTCATTGGGGCAATTCAGAGCTACATAGTAAGTGAACGAGCAAACAACAGTACAGCGAAACCTTCTCTTAACACGACAACTCCATCCGATGCGCTTCTCGCGATGAATGTGCTCATGGTATTTCTTCAGCACTGCTTGCACAATTCGGAACAAAATACCTGAGACTCGGCTTCGGTGGGTCACCGGGCACTCGGACGACCACTACTCGTAGTGCTATCCATGGCTGATTCGTATCGCAGTCGGCTCTGCTGATGCGGGGATGGTTCTGATTGTGCCCTTCTATCCCTTGTTGATAATCATGCACCCTGCGCCAGAATTCCTTCTATGGTATCCATTGCAGCCTGAGGTGACGCAGAGACGTTCACAAGTTTAGAAAAAATGGACTGATAAACAGTCATCTCGGATTCTTTTACCCCCGCGATGACGGTGCATTGATATCTTGCCTGTTTCATCTCAAGCAATTTGTCTTGGGCTGCATCGAGTTGTTTAATGTTCTGTTCTGGATGGCGCTTCGATTTTTCACTCTGTCTTAGAGCTTGGATTTCTTTTAACTTTTTGTCAATCAAGTTTCTCGTGGCGTCTTTTGTCAGATAGCCCGACTCCACCATCATTTCCACCGCCTTGATATCATCCAGTATTCTCCCGAAGCGTCGGACCGTGTTCCGCGACGCAGAG
>VYGS01000069.1 GCA_009841725.1 Gammaproteobacteria bacterium | reverse complement strand
TGTAATAAAATCAGTCACATAACATTCTCGAAAACGCCGAATTGCGAAAGTCGGGTTAGAAGGCATCCGAGAGCGGATAAACGCCCGACGACAGACCGCGCCGCCGGTTCATCCTGAAGCGGCGGGACGATCTGGTGAAAGCTCCCAGGTCAGAACAGGCCCTCGACGTCTCCCTGTTCATTGATCCGGATGCGATTTGCGGCCGGAATCCGCGGCAGACCGGGCATCGTCATGATGTCGCCACATACCGCCACAACGAAGCCGGCACCCGCCGACAGCCTGACTTCCCTGACACCCAAGGTGTGCCCGACCGGGGCTCCCTTGCGGTTCGGGTCCGTCGAAAAGCTGTACTGCGTCTTGGCGATGCAGACCGGCAGATGGCCGAACCCGCCGTTCTGCAACTCGGCAATCTGGTTGCGGGTCCGGGCATCCGCGACGATGCCGTCGGCATGATAGATTTTCGTCGCAACAGCCTCGATCTTGTCCCACAGCGGCATGTCGTCGGGATAGGTCATGGTGAAATTCGCCTGCCCGGAATCGGCGAGATCGGCAACCGCCTCGGCCAGTTCGGTGGTGCCCTGACCGCCTTCCGCCCAGTGATTCGCCATGATGGCGCTGACGCCATATCCTTCGCAGACGCTCTTCACGGCATTGATTTCGGCGTCGCTATCGGCGCTGAACCGGTTGATGGCAACCACCAGCGGGAGGCCGAATTGGCGGATGTTTTCGATGTGCCTGGCCAGATTGCTGCAACCGTTTCGGACCGCCTCGACATTTTCATTGAGCAAGTCGGCCTTGTCCACGCCGGCATGCATCTTGAGTGCCCGGATCGTTGCGACCAGCACCACGGCATCGGGCGATATGCCGCCCTGGCGGCACTTGATATCGAGAAACTTTTCGGCACCGAGGTCCGCTCCGAATCCGGCTTCGGTCACCACGTAGTCGGTCATTTTCATGGCGGCGCGGGTGGCAATCAGCGAATTGCAGCCGTGAGCGATATTGGCAAACGGCCCGCCGTGGACGAAAGCGGGATTGTGTTCGAGGGTCTGCACGAGATTGGGGGCGATGGCATCCTTGAGCAGCACGGTCATCGGACCGGGTGCCTTGACCGCATCGGCAGTGACCGGGACCCTGTCCCGCGTATAGCCGATCACGATTCTCGACAGTCTGCGTTCGAGATCCGCGGCATCCTCCGCCAGGCAAAAGATGGCCATGACCTCGGAAGCCACAGTGATGTCGAATCCATCCTCTCTCGGAAAACCGTTGGCCACGCCGCCGAGCGAACTGTTGATCTTGCGCAGGGCGCGGTCGTTCATGTCCACGACGCGCCTCCAGCTGATCCGGCGCACATCCAGACCCGCCTCGTTGCCCCAGTAAATATGGTTGTCAATCAGGGCCGACAGCAGGCTGTGGGCCGAGGTGATGGCGTGAAAGTCCCCGGTGAAATGAAGATTGATGTCCTCCATCGGTATCACCTGGGCATAGCCGCCGCCCGCTGCACCCCCCTTCATCCCGAAACAGGGGCCGAGCGAGGGCTCGCGCAGACACACCATGGCCTTCTTGCCAATCCGATTGAGCCCATCCGTCAGGCCGACCGAAGTGGTGGTTTTCCCCTCTCCGGCGGGGGTCGGAGTGATTGCCGTGACCAGAATCAGCTTGGCATCCGGATTGCCGGACTGCGACCTGATATGGTCAAGACTGACCTTGGCCTTGGTGTGCCCATAGGGTGCCAGGGCATCCTGAGGGATACCGAGCCCGTCTGCAATCTCGACGATCGGCTTGATTGGCGCCGCACGTGCAATGTCTATATCGCTCATAAGAGTCTAATCCGATGTGTCAGTGTTAATCAAAATATGTCGACCTGTCCGTGGGACCGCTTCAGGGTGTTCCGAAGCGGTATCTTTTTTCATCTTTTATCGCCTTCCCGCCTCCGAACTCTTCCTAGGCGGCGGTCACCCTAGCGGCGCAGAACTTGAACTCCGGAATCTTGCCGACGGGGTCAAGCGCGGGATTCGTCAGGATGTTCGCCGCGGCCTCGACATAACAGAACGGCACGAACACCATATCCTCCGGCACCGCGTTATCCATTCTCGCCACAAGCTCGATCGAACCGCGGCGGGTCGAAACCTGAATTCGTCCTCCGGGCGAGACATCCAGCCTCTCGAGCGTGGCGCGGGAGAGTGTTGCCACGGCTTCGGGCTCGATCTCGTCGAGCACGCCGGACCGTCTGGTCATGGCTCCCGTATGCCAGTGTTCAAGCTGTCGCCCCGTAGTCAGGATCATGGGAAATTCATTGTCGGGCAATTCGTCCGGCGGGATCAGCCTTGCCGGAACGATCTTCCCCTTTCCGCTGGCGGTCGGGAATCCGTCCTCGAAGACGATGTCGTTGCCGGGCATTGAAGGCGCATCGCAGGGATAGGTCACGGAGCTCTCGTCGAGAAGCCGCTGCCAGGTGATATTGTCGAGTGACGGCATCACGCTGGCCATCTCCTCGTAGATGTCCGACGGACCCCGATAGTCCCAGTTCACTCCCATCCGCTTTCCGATTTCAGCGGTAATCCACCAGTCCATGCGGGCATCGCCGGGCATGGCCAGGGCCTTTCGGCCCATCTGCACCTGGCGATTGGTGTTGGTGACCGTGCCGTCCTTTTCCGGCCAGGCTGACGCGGGAAGAACGACATCGGCATGAAACGCGGTCTCGGTCAGGAAGATGTCCTGAACGACGAGATGGTCCAATTCGGCCAGCGCTTCGCGCGCATGCCTGACATCGGGATCGGACATGGCCGGATTCTCTCCCATGATGTACATGCCGCGAATCTCCCCCGCATGAACCGCTCGCATGATCTCGACCACGGTCAGCCCCTTCTGCGGATCCAGGGCAGTGCCCCATGCATTCTCGAAACGGGCCCGGGGACTTTCCCCCTCCACGGACTGGTAATCCGGATACATCATCGGAATCAGGCCGGCATCGGACGCCCCCTGCACGTTGTTCTGCCCTCGCAGCGGATGCAGCCCGGTCCCGGGTCGTCCGACCTGGCCGGTGATCAGAGACAGGGCGATGAGACAGCGTGCGTTGTCGGTGCCGTGGACATGCTGGGAAATGCCCATGCCCCAGAATATGATGGAGGCCCTGGCGGTCGCAAATTTGCGAGCCACGGTTCTCAGTGTTTCGGCATCGATGCCGCAAACGTCCTGCATGCTCTCGGGGGAGAATTCGCGAATGTGCTGACTCAGGCTCTCGAAACCCTCGGTATGCCGCCCGACATATTCCTCGTCGTACAGGTTCTCCTCAATGATCGTATGGATGATCGCATTCAGCATGGCCACATCCGTTCCCGGCTTGAATTGCAGCATGTGCGTGGCATGTCGCTTGAGCTGGGTCGCCCGGGGGTCCATCACGATCAGCGTCGCTCCTCGCTTTGCCGCCTGCTTGAAGAATGTGGCCGCAACCGGGTGGTTGCTGGTCGGGTTGGCACCGATCAGGACAACGCAGTCGGAATCCTCGGCGGCGTTGAAAGGAGCCGACACGGCGCCGGAACCGATGCCTTCGAGCAGGGCCGCAACCGAAGAGGCGTGACACAACCGGGTGCAATGATCGACATTGTTGGTGCCGAACCCGGCCCGGACCAGTTTCTGGAAGATGTAGGCCTCCTCGTTGCTGCATTTTGCGGAGCCGAATCCGGCCAGGGCGTCACCGCCCCGTTCATCGCGAATCCGCTGCAGACCGGCGGCGGCATAGTCCAGAGCTTCTTCCCAACTCGCCTCCCTGAAATGGGTGTAGGGATTGGACGGATCGATCTCGATGTCTCCCGATTTCGAATTCTTGTCGAGACGAATGAGCGGACGGGTAAGACGATGGGGATGCTTGACGTAATCGAAGCCAAATCGTCCCTTGACACACAGCCGATTCCGATTGGAGGGCCCTTCCCGTCCCTGAACGGCGACGATCTCGTTGTCCCGGACCTGATAGGTGATCTGGCATCCCACCCCGCAATAGGGGCATACGCTGTCGATCTCGTCAAACCGGGTGGAATTGTCCACCCCATCCTCATCGACCAGGGAAGATTCCATCAGCGCTCCGGTCGGACAGGCCTGAACGCATTCGCCACACGCCACGCAGGTGCTCGCTCCCATCGGATCGTCGAAATCGAACACGATTTTCGCCTCATGTCCCCGGTAGGCCATGCCGATCACATCGTTTACCTGAACTTCCCGACAGGCCCGAACGCACAGGTTGCACTGGATACATGCATCGAGTGCGACGTGCATTGCCGGGTGGCTGATGTCGCGCTCGACGTGATCGCGTGCAGGAAACCGGCTTGCGGTCGTGCCCAGTTTTTCCGCCCACTGCCACAGGTGGGAATCCCTCTGATGCGCGATATCCCGAGGCGGCTGGTCAGCAAGCAGCAGTTCCATGACCAGGGACTGCGAGGCCCTGGCACGATGCGAATCGGATCGCACCACCATCCCTTCAGTCGGCTTGCGCAAACAGGAGGCGGCCAGCACCCGCTCGCCTTCGATCTCCACCACACAGGCCCGGCAGTTTCCATCCGGCCGGTAATCCGGCTGAGGCGAGTGACACAAATGGGGAATGTCGACCCCGTGGCGGCTTGCGGCCTGCCAGATCGTTTCACCCTCGAAGGCCTGGATGGATTCCCCGTTCAGATCGAAACGTATGGTCTTGCCCATTCTTACAGGTCCTCCGGAAAATATTTCAGCACACAGTTGATGGGATTTCCAGCGGCCTGGCCAAGGCCGCATATCGACGCATCGGTCATCACGATGCTCAGATCCTCCAGAAGCTCCCTGTCCCACTCGGGCTGCATCATCACCTTGACCGCCTTTTCGGTGCCGGCCCGGCAAGGCGTACACTGTCCGCAGCTCTCGTCCCGGAAAAAGCGCATCAGGTTCAGGGCCACGTCTTTCATGTTGTCCCGGTCGCTGAATACGACCACCGCCGCCGAGCCGATAAAGCATCCGTATTCCTGAAGCGTCCCGAAATCCAATGGCACATCGTCAAGCGAGGCAGGAAGAATACCCCCGGACGCGCCGCCCGGCAGATATCCCTTGAACGCATGGCCTTCCTGCATGCCGCCGCAATAGTCGTCGATCAGTTCCCGGATCGTGATTCCCGCGGGCGCCAGCTTGACACCGGGATCCTTGACCCGTCCGGAAACCGAATAGCTTCTCAAGCCGAACCGTCCGTTCGTGCCGGCCTGCGCAAACCATCGGGGGCCTTTCTCGACGATGTCCCGAACCCAGTGCAGGGTCTCGATGTTGTTCTCCAGGGTCGGCCGGCCGAACAATCCAACTTCCGCCACGTAAGGCGGGCGGTTGCGTGGCAGTCCCCGCTTGCCTTCGATCGATTCGATCATGGCGGACTCCTCTCCGCATATGTAGGCGCCCGCGCCGCGGCGCACCTCGATCTCGACATGATCGGCGAGACCCGCCGCCTGCACCTTCGCGATCTCGCTCTTGAGCAGGGAGACGATCGCCGGGTATTCGTCCCGGACGTAAACATAGGCTTTCTCGGTACCCACGACCCAAGCGGCAATCAGCATGCCTTCGATGGAACGGTGGGGATCCGTCTCCAGGTAGTACCGATCCTTGAATGTCCCCGGTTCGCCCTCGTCGATGTTCACGGCCATCAGTCTCGGAGCGTCATAGCCGCGGACGATGCGCCATTTTCTTCCGGCCGGGAAACCCGCTCCGCCCAGGCCTTTCAACTGGGATTCGTCAAGATCTTCAAGAATGCTCTCGGGAGTGCGTTCGCCGTCCATGCAGGCTTGCCATAGCTGGTATCCGCCTGATGCGCGATACGCATCAAAGTCGATATAGTCGGGCATTGGAGGATGGACATGGCCGTTGTCGACCGCCTCGCAAATGTTCTCGAAGGTGGCATGGATCACGTGATTGTGCCCCACCTCGGCGACCGGGGCCGACTCGCAGCGCCCCATGCAGGGAGCACGCAGAACCCGCACGCCCTCCATCGAGGCACGCTCCAGCTGTCCGATCAGCGTTTCCGCATTGGCGAGTTCGCAAGAGATGCTGTCGCAGACCCGGATCGTCAGGGGCGGCGGGGGTTGCTCCCCTTCCCTTACGACATCGAAATGCGCGTAGAATGTCGCCACTTCGTACACTTCGCTCTGCGCCAGGCTCATTTCGTCGGCAAGGCCGGCCAGATGATCGCTCGACAGATATCCGTACCGATCCTGAATCCGGTGCAGATATTCAATGAGCAAATCCCGTCTGGGCGAATCGCCAATCAGCCCCCTGACCTGCTTCTGGGCCTCGGGATTGACCTGTCTGCCTTTTGGATGGGGACTGGTGTGCCTGCTTCCATCTTCCCGGCGAGCCACCCCCCTGACCCCCTTCGTAATGCCTTGCATCAATACTATCTCGAATGGTATGCCGTGTACCTCCAACAGACCGGGGAGTATACAGAATTTTTATATATTAATTGATATCGGTTCATTGTAGTTCAGTGATTGTATATTGCATACCAAGAGTGCGACGGATCGCTCAGGGAACAATGCCCAGGCCGGCAAGAATTCCCGGCCGACTGCCTACCCGGTCTCGATATCCTGCCCGATCCGGGAGACATGGATCAGATTGGTGGTGCCGGAAGTTCCGAAAGGCAGCCCGGCGGTGATCACGACGGCCTGTCCGGGCGAGGCAAATTCCTCCGCGACCGCGATCTCCTTCGCGGCCTTGATGACCTGGAGCACATCCGCTTCCTCGTTGGCCACATCCACTGCAACAGGATGGACGCCCCAGACCATGGACATGTACCGGGCAGCCCGGATGGATGGCGTGATGCTCAGAATGGGAGACTGGGGGCGCTCACGGGCCGCCCGCAGGCTGGTGCTTCCCGAGGACGTGTAGGTTACGGTCGCCGCGGCGGAATCGAGAATTCCGGTGATCCGTTGCAGGCTGTTGCAGATCGCGTCCGCAGTGGTGTTCTGGGGTTCGGGACGCTGGGCATCGAGAATCGCCGGGTATTCCGGATCGCGCTCCACCTCCTCGACAATGCTGTTCATCATCTGCACCGATTCAACCGGGTAGTCTCCGGCCGCCGATTCCGCCGAAAGCATGACCGCGTCGACCCCGTCATAGATCGCGGTCGACACATCCGACGCCTCGGCCCGCGTCGGAACCGGGTTTCCGACCATCGAATCGAGCATGTGCGTTGCAACCACTACCGGCTTGCCGGCCTGCCGACAGGCGCGGATGATCTTCTTCTGGGCGATAGGAACCTGTTCCGGCGCAAGCTCCACACCCAGATCCCCCCGGGCGATCATGATTCCGTCGCAAAGCTCCAGAATCCGGTCAAGCGATTCCAGTGCCGACGGCTTCTCCAGCTTGATCATGATCCGGGCCCTGCCTGCAACCGTCTGGCGCATGCTTTCAACGTCCTCCGGGGTCTGGACAAAGGACTGCGCGATCCAGTCCGCCCCGTGATTCAGGGCGAACTTGAGATCTATCCGGTCCTTTTCCGTTATGCACGATATTGGCAGCACCACACCCGGCACATTGACCCCCTTGTTCGCACTGATCGCGCCTCCCACGACCACCCGGGTGTCGGCATGGTCATGACCGCAGCCGGTCACAATCAGCTTGACGCGCCCGTCGTCAATCAGCAATTCGCTCCCGACCTTCAGTGAGGCAAAGATTTCGGGATGCGGCAGCGGGGCGCGCCGACTGTCGCCCGGCTCGGGATCGAGATCAAAGCGATAGGCGGCGCCGTTGTCGAGTTTCACCCTGCCCACACCGATATCCCCCAGCCGAAGCTTTGGGCCCTGCATGTCGGCCAGAATGCCGATAGGACGGGACGTGGTCTCCTCGAGTTCGCGGATGATGCGCATCCGCTCAAGATGGCCCTCGTGGCTGCCATGGCTGAAATTCAACCTGAACACGTCGACTCCGGCATAAAACAGCTTCCCGATGATGTCCGGGGTCGTGCTCGCCGGGCCAAGCGTTGCAACCACCTTGGCCCTCCGGTTTCTTCTCATGAATCGGCCTCCCTGTCGGGAACAGTATAAATCGATTGTACGACGCTTGTGTTTAAACCTGATTCCATCTGAACTCGCGACCGATACAGCTCGCGCAAGACGCGTCACGGCACGAATCCCCCCTTCCCTGCAGGATGCCGATGTCCGCCCGGCGCATGAGATCGTCATTTCTTGCGAGGCGGAAACGGGTACGGGTATCATACTGCATCCCGAAGTGCCCGACACCGTGAATCCCGATTCTTGCGACACCTTCAAGGTCATCCCGTTCAACCCGCAGACCGATATCCATTGCAACACTATTCTCCGCAACGTTCCTGGCGTATCCTGGCTGGACTTCTGGCAGCGCTCGCGCTCGCGTCGGTCTGGTCGATACAGACCGGACCGGCCATGATCCCGATCGATGACGTGCTGTCGGCGCTGGCTGGCCTGACGGGGATGGCTGATGCGAATTCCGTCGATTCGCAGGTCGCCACCATTCTTGCGAAAATCAGGATTCCGAGGCTTGTCCTGGGAATCATCGTCGGTGCGGGACTGGCCATTTCCGGCTGCGTCATGCAGGCGTTGTTCAGAAATCCGATGGCCGACCCCGGACTGCTTGGCGTTTCTTCGGGCGCGGCGTTGGGGGCCATGATCACCATCGTCCTGGGCGCGCGCATCGCATCCGGCCTGCCGGCGGGCCTGGTCGAACATCTCATCCCGGTCGTGGCATTCGCCGGAGGCCTGTGCGCACTCGCCATCATCCATCGACTCTCGCGTATCAATTTCCGTATCGACATTCCCACCATGCTGCTTGCGGGCATCGCCCTCAACTCGATAACCGGAGCGCTGATCGGCCTTGTCAGCTACATTTCCGATGACGGCCAGTTGCGTCAACTCGTTTTCTGGGGACTCGGCAGCCTGGAGGTCACCAACTGGACCCGGATCGGCATCTCCGCCGCCGTAATCGTTCCGGCATCTGTCGTGATGACATGCTATGCCCGGCATCTCAACGCCAACCTGCTCGGCGAAAACGAGGCGCGGTATCTCGGCATAGACATCGAGGGAATGAAGAAAATGCTGGTCGTTCTCGTCTCCCTGATTGTCGGCGCCTGCGTTGCAATGAGCGGAATCATCGGTTTCGTCGGGCTCTTGGTCCCGCATCTCGTGCGCATGGCGACCGGCCCGGACCACCGCCTGCTGCTGCCGGCCTGCGGCATCTTCGGAGCGGTCCTTCTGGTGCTTGCCGATATCCTCGCCCGCACGCTGATCACCCCGGCGGAAATTCCGATCGGGATCATCACCGCGATTTTGGGCGGGCCGTTCTTTCTCTGGCTGCTGGTTCGCCACCGGCGGAAGTTGGCTCTGTGACCATGTATTGCGCGCAACGACTGTCGGTCCGCATAGACAGCAAGATCATCCTGGAAAACCTGGATGCGGAATTCCAAAGCGGCGAATTCTGCGCGATCCTGGGTCCCAATGGCGCCGGAAAGACGTCCCTCCTGCGGGCCTTGACCGGAGATCTTCCTCTCCTGGACGGGTCGGTGCGGTTTGCCGGGCGAGACCTGCACGAGTGGCCGATCCGGGACATCGCCAGGGTGCGGGGGGTGCTCCCCCAGATATCCAGCCTCGATTTTCCGTTCACTGTCCGGGACGTGATCGAAATGGGACGGTTTCCGCATCGCTCGACCAAGGTGTACAACCGGCAGGTCGTGGAAGAGACCGCAGAGAAGTGCGACTGCGCCCATCTTCTCGATCGAAGCTTTCTTCACCTGTCCGGGGGCGAACAGCAGCGCGTCCAGATCGCGAGGGTGCTGGCCCAGATCTGGGACGACGATGCAGCCGGGCCCCGGTTCCTGCTTCTGGATGAACCGGTTTCGGCCCTGGATCTCAGCCATCAGTACCGGATCATGCAAATGCTTTACGAGCTGACCCGCAAGCGGGACATCGGCGTTGTCTGCGTGCTGCACAACCTGAATCTTGCGGCCCAGTCGGTGAACCGGTGCCTGATCCTCGACGAGGGTCGGCTGATTGCCGACGGGAAACCGTCCGAAGTGTTCACCGAAGAGACCATCAGCAACGTGTTCGACATTGATATCTGGATCCGGCAGCACCCGGAAAACCCCGAGATTCCGTACCTCATTCCCAAGCTGGAGGGACAGGCGGGGCAGAAGAAGTCATCCCTCCTGTGACCGATCCCGTTCAGGACTGCGGCGATTCCTGCCGGGTCCGGATGAGATCGAGCTCAGCGCAGAAATCGGGAATTCCCTTCAACATGCGCAAAGTGGGCCTGAACATCACGTCGGGATCCAAAAAGACATAGTTCTGCCGCTGCACCGCGCGAATGGAACTCCAGTTTTCCCAGTAGGACATGTCCGGCACCCGTCCGTCCACAAGATCCGTGACGATCGCTTCGGGGTTGATGTCAAGGACCGATTCGATGCTGATCCGGGGAGCCAGCATCGGCAGTTGCCCAAAGATGTTTTTCGCGCCGCAGATTCCCAATGCCTGGGACAGGATG
This sequence comes from Gammaproteobacteria bacterium, assembly GCA_009841725.1. Lineage (GTDB taxonomy): Bacteria > Pseudomonadota > Gammaproteobacteria > Arenicellales > Poriferihabitantaceae > Poriferihabitans. Next base: position 8,056 of record VYGS01000069.1, on the reverse strand, counting down.
TGCCGGCCGTTCAGGGTGATCAGCGGTTCGGTCCAGACCTGGTAGAACACTTCGACCGGCCTTTTGTGCGCGTGATCCCTCCTTAACTCTTCCAGCTTCCGGACAGCCGGGCCAAGCTCCGGATCCACGGCATCCTGGGTCCCTGCGAGGCGGGCCAGATTCTCGATACTCCCGACGATGTCGTCGATGGTGAATGGCTGGGAGACATAGATCGGGAACCCGAGCTCCTCGAGCCGCCTAAGAACCTCCTCGGCATTGCCGCTCTGCCAGGCCACGATCAGATCCGGTTTCATGGAAACGATCAGCTCCAGGTTGAACTGGACATGCGTGCCGATCAGGGGAATCTGCCTGGCCGCGGGAGGATAGTCGCTGTGGTTGACCACGCCGACCACCTTCTCTCCGGCTCCGGCCGTGAACAGGTTTTCCGTATTGTGCGGGGCAAGACTGATGATGCTCGCAGCCGGCCTTTCAAGTACCACCTCCCGGCCGATGCCGTCAACGACCCGGATTTCCGCCCAGGACGGCAGTGCGCAAAGGAACGCCAGGGAGCCGAGAAGGCTCGACAGGCTGGCGAGAATCCGATGGCACATGGGAAGAATTCGCCCCGGGCAACCCCTTATCTGGGCGCATAGCGAAGTGTCAGAAGGAAATTCCGCCCGTCCTGGTTGTATCCCCGGACCGTCTCGTATTCCTTGTCGAACAGGTTGTTGAGCTTGAATTCGACGCTCCAGTCCTGTCCGAGAGCCCGCGCGAGCCGGACATCGACCAACCCGAATCCATTGACCGGCGTGCGGTTGGCAGCATCGTCGTAGCTCTTTCCCTGGTAGCGAAGGATCAGGCTCGTCGTCCATGGATCGAAATCCTGGGATACCTCGACAAAGCCGAGTGTTTTCGGGCGTCGCCTCAACAGTTTGCCCTGATTGCCACCGCTGTCGTTCAGCGGTTCCTGGAATGTGAGGCTGCCGCTCAAGTCCAGATTTTCAAACGTCGTCTGAAAACCGATTTCGACACCGGAGATTTTTGCTCTGTCGACGTTCGAGGGCGCCCAGGGGCCGCCTGGTTCGATAGGCGCCCAGGCAATCAGATTCTCGATTTTAGTCCTGTAAACATTGATCGACACCTCGGAATTTTTTCCCTTAAAGGACAGGCCGACATCCCCGCTCTTCGACTCTTCCGGCCTGAGATTCGGGCTTTCCCAGCCCGGCCAGTACAGGTCATTGAATGTCGGCGCCTTGAAGGCGGTTCCGTAAGACACGATCAGTCTCCATCCGGCCGAGAAATCCGTCCCGAACGCCAGACCGCCTGTCGTCTTGTTTCCATACTGTTCATTCTCGTCCAGACGTACCGAGGCCTCCAAATCGACCGGGTCAAGGGTGGACCGGAGCGATGCAAAATAGCCGGTGTTGTCCCGTTCCTTCACGTTGTAGTTGGTCGTGCCGCCGAAGCGTCGTATTACGCCGTCGACCTGATCGCGGATGAAATCAATCCCGGATACCACGCGATGATTTCCCAGCCCCCACTCGTTCAGCCATGAAGCCTGTCTTCTTGTCGTGTCGAATCTCGAATAAAACGACCCGTCTATGAAATTGTCGCTCTGATCGACGGACTCGGACAACGTCAGGCTGCCGTGCAGCGAGTCGGTGACGGACCAGCCGCTCTTGACAAAGAGCGTCCTGACGCGGGACTCCGACTCGTCCTGTGATCTCCCGTCGAATTCCGTATCACTGTCGGAAAGCGTCAGGCCGGAAGACAGGTCAACGCGCTCGGACAACTGCACCCCGCCCCTCAGATTGAGCGACCTGTTCCGGTATCCGTCCCGATCCGGATCATAACCGTTGGGGAATGCCGAATCCCTGCACGAAGAATTTTTCCCATTGCATGCATTGAACCCTTCCGTCTCGATCCCGCTGGCATGAACGCTGTACCAATTTCCGCCGTTCCGTCCTGAAATTCCGGCCTCAACCTCATGCGTGTCATGGCTGCCGGCCGAGACCGTCAATTGCGGCCTGAACCCATTTGCGGAGCGCCGTGTGAAGATCTGGATGACGCCACCGATGGCCTCCGAGCCGTACAGGCTGGAACGAGGTCCGCGCACGACCTCGATCTTCTCCACCACGGACAGGGGAATATGCCTGAGCGGTGCCGTTCCGAGTGTGGCTGATCCGATCCTGACACCGTCGATGAGCACCAGAACATGCCTCGACGCCGTTCCCCTCAGGAATACACCGGATTCTTTTCCGAGCCCTCCGTTGTTCGTCACGCTCAGGCCCGGCACCCTTGAGATGATTTCATTGACGGTTCTGCTTCCGCTTCGGTCAATCTGCTCCCGGTCGATCACAGTCACCGGGGCCATGGTCTCGTCAGCGGTTTCGGCCACCCTCGACGCGGTGATGACGATCGTCACAAAATTGTCATCGTCTGCAAGGGAAAGATAGGGGGTTGCGGCACAAGCCGCAAACAGGGCCGACAAGGCCCAATAAGGCAAGCGTTTCATCTGTAGTCCTCGGGAAATGCACCGCCCGTGCAGTCAATTCAACCCTGCACCCGGCAGGATTCCCCGTTCGGGCCGGTCTCCGGACTCATGACATGGGATCAACGCTTTCGATCCCCTTGCCTGCGGCCTTCCCGTATCAGATGGCTACAGTGACCAGGAAAATTATTCCTGATGCAGGCAATCAGTCATTTACCGTTGCGGGGGCAGTACCGGGGTTGGCTGATGCGACAACTTGTCATCGCACAGACGCACCGGTTTCCCGTTTCATCCCGGATTCTGCAACCCGGGATTACCCGAACAATCAGAATTGTAAGATAAGGGTTAACCGAATTGCAACACTCGCCCGCAAAACCGCAAAACGCAATTTCGCAGACCATGGCTTCGCACTCCTCCAGAGCCGAACTGATCACAGTTTCACAGTTCGGCTACCTGACGATCATGTCGTCAGAAGGCAAGGCTCGCGGTACCGGCGACTACAGGGTCACGTGGGCTACCTGTCTGGCAACTCAGGTGTGCTTGACGGAAGGCTTCCCCTCCGATGTGATCCGAACCTTCATTCCCAACGCCTGCATGATCCGCATCACCGTTGCGAAAGTAGGATCACCGCTTTTCGATAGCGCCTTGTAGAGGCCCTCTCGACTCATTCCGGTTTCACGCGCCAGCTCACTCATGTTCCCTGCCCGAGCGATATCGTGCAGCGCGGCGCGCATCAGACTACCGTCGTCTGGATCTTCCTCCGCACATGCTTCCAGGTAAAGACGCATGTCCTCCGGTGTGTGCAGATGGTCGGCTGCATCCCATTTGGTGAATGTCTCGCTCATCGCTGTCTCCAGTCGTTCGACAATTTACCGGCACGCTCGATGTCACCTTCTTGGATAGCCTTGCGCCCGGATATCCTACGATCTCGGGCCGAGCACGATATCGATGGCCCGGAAGAGCTTTTCGACCAGCTCTTCGATCTGATCGTCGGTAATGATGAAAGGGGGCGCGAGCAGCACGTGGTCGCCGACCACTCCGTCCATCGTCCCCCCGCCGGGATAGCAGATCAAGCCGGTATCGAAAGCGGCCTTCTTCAGATCTGCATTGACCCCTTTCTCCACGGGAAACGGCTCTTTCGTTTCCCGATCCTTCACGAACTCCATCGCACGAAACAGTCCCCTCCCCCGGATATCGCCGACATGGGGATGTGCGCCAAGCCGATCTTCGAGAGCCCGACGGAGCTTCTCGCCCTGCCGTGCGCACCGTGCGACGAGATCGCGATCGATCAGGGCGTTCACGACCGCGAGGCCGGCCGCACAGGTCGTCGGGTGTCCGATATACGTGTGGCCATGCTGAAACAGGCCGCTTCCTTCCCGAATCGTTTCGTAGATCCGGGCGGTGCACAGCATTGCACCGACAGGCTGATAACCGCCGCCCAGGCCCTTCGCGATACTCACGATATCCGGGACCACGCCTTCCTGCTCGCACGCGAACAGGGAACCGGTACGGCCCATGCCGCACATCACCTCGTCGAGAATCAGCAGCACGCCATGCCGGTCGCAGATTTCCCGGATTCGACGAAAATATCCGGCCGCCGCCGGCACCGCGCCCAGCGTGGCGCCGACGACCGTCTCGGCAACAAATGCCATCACGTTCTCCGCTCCGATTTCCCGGATTTTCCGATCCAGTTCGTCCGCCGCCCTCAGCCCGTACTCTTCTGCTGTTTCCCCATCAAGCGCTTCCCGATAGGCATAGCAGGGAGCCACCTGATCAGTTTCGATCAGAAGCGGAGCATAGGGTTTGCGACGCAGGTAGTTGCCGCCTGTCGCCAGTGCGCCGAGCGTGTTTCCGTGATAGCTTTGCCTGCGCGAAATGATCCGGGCCCTCGTCTTTTCCCCTTTCTCGACAAAGTACTGCCGCGCCAGCTTGAGACAGGCCTCGTTCGCTTCGGACCCCCCGGACACGAAGAAGACCCGGTCGAGATCTCCCGGAGCATGCCTTGCGAGCAGTGTCGCCAATTTCTCGGCCGGCTCGCTGGTGAAAAATCCGGTGTGGGCGAACGCGATCCGGTCAAGCTGTGCCTTGATGGCCTGAACGACCTCCGGGTCACCATGGCCCAGGCAGGACACCACGGCACCACCCGACCCGTCAAGATAGACCTTGCCGTCGCGGTCCGTCAGATAACAGCCCTGCCCGGATTCAATCTGCGGAATCTCCAGGCGTGGATTCCGGGGAAAAACATGACTCATTGAAATGCCCTGAAAAATCGTGAATTATCGCTGATGCTGGCGCATCCGCACCCCATCCGGGTCAAACACCGGTTTCAGGCTGACCGTCCCGTCGCGCATCTCGCCGGCGATTTCCACCTGCACGACTGCTCCATCGAGACACTCGGCAATCCCGGTATCGATGTACCCCAGCGCCAGATTCCGCCCCATCCGGTATCCATACGCCGCGGAAGTCGTCAGGCCGACAATGCGCCCGTCGCACCACACCGGCTCATTGCCGAGCGCCCAGGCCTCTGGATCGTGAAGCAGGATGGTCACCAGCGCCCGCTCCGGCACGCGTTCCCTCAATGCCTCGAGCGCCGGTCTGCCGATAAAATCGACATCCCATCCGATCAAGAATCCGAGGCCGCACTGGAACGGATTGATGTCCTGGTCGAGATCGTGTCCATAAGACAGGAACCGTTTCTCGATCCGCATCGAAGTCTGTGCATACGCACCGGCCGGTACCGCCCCGTTGTCACGCAACTTGCGGTACACCGGGACCGCGTCCCGGGGCCGGCAGGTCAGTTCCCAGCCGCTCTCTCCCACGTAGGAGATGCGTGCCGCGATGATTTCCATGCCATCCAGTTCAGTCCTCATATGCCTGAAATAGGCCAACCCCTCAAGGCCCGACAATCCGCAGGCGGCGGCCGTTTCAAGGCTTCGGGGTCCCATCAGCCCGAGAACGACCCATTCCTCCGTCACATCCTCCACGGTGACGCGATCCGAATCCGAGATGTGTCGTCTGAGCCACGTCAGGTCTTTCCTGATCGAGGCGGTCCCGACATAAAGCAGGTACTCCTCCTCGGACAGTCGCAATGCCGTCAGATCGCTTTCGAACCCGCCCTCGTGATTCAGCATCGCGGTATAGATGACCGCACCGGGGCTGCGCGCCATGTTGCTGCTGCAGATCCGGTTGAGAACAGCCTCCGCGTCAGTCCCGGCGATGCGGATTTTTCCGAACGTGGACTGATCGAAAATCGCCGACTTGTGATGCGCCGCCTCGACCTCCCTGCCCACCTGTTCGAACCAGTCGGGTCTGCCGAAAGACAGCACGGGTTCCGCTTCGCGGTTGAAATACAGGGGGCGCTCCCACCCGTAGACCTGTCCGAAATGCGCCCCCTCCTGCCGCCACTTCGAAAACAGGGGCGGCTTCCTGAGCTGTCTTGCGGTCTTCATCTGCGATCCGGGATAGCCGATTTCATAGTGCTTGCCCAGCACTTCCGGAACCCGTTCGCACAATGCCCCGATCGAGGTGAAACAGGACGGGAATCTGGCCGGGTCGACCTCGTTCAGGGCCATGGGCATTTTCCCGTCCAGGATCGAGCGGGCAAGCGCCATCCCGGCACCGCCCCCGGTCGCAACGCCGACCGAATTCATGCCGCACCCGATATGAAGTCCCCGGGTCTCTGCGCTCTCCCCCAGGATGAACGCGCCGTCCGGAGTGAAGCTTTCCGGGCCGTTCAGGAGCATCCTGACACCCGCCTCCTTCAGAATCGGCAGACGGTGCATCGCATTTCGCATCATCGGCTCGAAATGGTCCCAGTCCTCGTCCAGCAACTGAAATTCGAAGTCATGACCGACCGCTCCGGGAGCGATCGCCTTGCCCATGGGCTCGAAACATCCGACCAGCAATCCGCCCGAATCGTCCCGGATGTAGAGGTGTGAATCGTGATCCGAAAGCGTCGGAAGATTCCCGTCAACCCCGGAAATGCCCTCTGTCAGCAGGTAGAAATGCTCGCAAGGCCACACGGGGAGATCGATCCCCGCCATGGCCGCGTTTTCCCGGCTCCACAATCCGGTGCAAAGCACCACGGCATCACACCGTATCTGCCCCTGAGGGGTCTCGATCCCGACAACCCGGCCGCCTTGGGTCATGATTCCGGTGATCCCGGCTTTCTCGAAGACCCGGGCACCTCTCGTCCGGGCTCCCTTGACGAGCGCCGCACACAGGTCCGAAGGGCTGACTCGCCCGTCGTCCGGGGAAAAAACGGCTCCCAGGATGTCTTTCGTGTTCATCAACGGCCACATCTCCTGCGCCTGCTGCGGAGTAATCGCCTCGGCCCTGACGCTGAAAGCGCGGGCCAGCGACATTTGCCGGCGGACATGCGTCAGCCGATCTTCCGATGCAGCAACCGAGAGGGAACCCTTGCAGATCCACCCTGTGCTCTGCCCGGTTTCCTTCTCGAGATCTCCATACAGCGAGATGGAATACCGGATCAGTTCCGTGAGGTTGCGGGACGATCTGAGCGCCCGGACTTGGGCCGCCGAGTGCCAGGTGGTGCCGGAAGTTAGTCGATTGCGCTCAAGCAGAACGGCGTCGGACACCCCGAATTTCGCGAGGTGGTACAACGTGGAGCATCCCATGATGCCGCCTCCGATCACGACCACCGATGCCCGTCCGGGCAATGCCGCATTACCCTGCGTGATACTCGACATGATTTGAAGTCACTATGCAGTGTTTGTGCAGAGTACCTCTTTCAAGGGACCGCATGAACCAATATTCGAAAACCATCCCGCCTGATGTCACGGGCGCCAAAACCACGGGGCAGTCGGAGATGTTCCGCCAACGCAATGCACATTGGCTGCTCAAAGCCACATTCAGAGTTGCCGGGACTCATGACGGTGCCTGAACACAGCCTTCCGTCAAACAACAGTCAAACAAATTGAGAGAAATAAAGTTCATTGGTTTCAATATGTTATATATTATCATTCTGTTTTCGGGCGGCTTTTTGCATTTACCTGTCAAACAAATTTCACGCCATCAGGGGGGATCCATTGGCAGAAGGGATAGCTCAGTAAGGCAAATAACTTGGCGCCAGCTTCTGGTTTCTCGATAACAACACCTTGTTTCAGCGCTTCGTCAAGCAACCTGACCCGAATCTCCAAAGTCGGGAGAGTCGTGATGATTGCTGCCGCTTCAACCCACGCCGCCGTAACTCGCTGACGGGTCGCAAACAGTGCTCGCTACCGACGGCTCGCAGGAATGTCCTGTCAACACCATACAGATCAGGCGTTCGAGGCCGCACTCAGAGATATCTGTGCTCATATGCAAATCATCAAATTACCATCAAATAAAACGTGAAACAAAAAATCATTTTATATCAGTATATTAATACGTTTTCACGTGCGTAAGACAGGCTTCACCACAGCAACTTGTCAAATAAACTTTCCGGTTCCATTAGCAACCGGGTCCGTCCAATACGGCAGGTAGGCGAGCAGTTACAGCGGGAGTTATGCTTGAGCGCAACATGTGCACATTTTTGGAGACAGCAACTTGAAATCAGGCTTAGGAAGTCTGCAGCAAGGACAAAGC
>VYGS01000050.1 GCA_009841725.1 Gammaproteobacteria bacterium | reverse complement strand
GCCTACCGGTGCGTTTTTTCTCGAAGCTTCTTCATCGGGGTATTTCGCAGTTGATCAAACTATCATCGGGATTCTGACCGGCGAAAGACTCCTGAAAAGAACAAGCTTCACAGGTTTGATCTCGACGATGACTGCGTCATGCCTTGACCGGATGCTTGTTCTTCGAGTATATGTTTCAAAGCTCTTCAATTCATACAGTCGGTAACTCTACACCAACTTGCGTAACGGGCCAACACATCCTGCGGGGAATACTGCTCGCGCCTTCCCGAGAACGGTATCGGGCTCCTTGTCTTGCGGCGCGCAGCGGCTCCCTGAACTATCCGTCGAGTCATGAGTGATCCCCAGGCGCTGCTTGCACGGCTGAACTATCGCTTCGACGATCCGTCGCTGCTCACGATGGCGCTGACGCATCGCAGTTGGGGTCGGCCAAACAATGAACGCCTCGAGTACCTCGGCGACAGCGTTCTGGGGCTGTTTGTTGCCGAACAGCTGTATCGCAGGTATCCGGACATGAGTGAGGGAAACCTGACGAGGCTGCGTGCACAACTGGTTCGCCGGGAGACGATTACGGAACTTGCCAGGGCGCTGGAACTCGAGTGCCACCTGATCGTGGGACGGGGCGAGCTGAAAAGCGGCGGCTACAGGCGGGATTCGGTTCTGGGAAATGCGCTGGAGGCCCTGATCGGAGCGATCTACATGGACGGGGGGATCGATGCGGCATTCGCCGTGTTGCAGGTCGTGTTCGCCGACAAGCTCGATGAGGCCGATCCCGGCGATCTCAGGGATCCGAAAACGCGACTTCAGGAATACCTGCAAGAGAAGGCCTTGCCCCTGCCGCATTATCTTCTGGTGGAGCAGGACGGCAAGGCCCATAATCCGACCTTCACCGTTTCATGCCGGATCGAGCAGCCGCAGTTCGAGTGCGTCGTCTCCGGGCGAACCCGCAAGCTCGCGGAGCAGGCCGCCGCCGCACGCATGCTGTCCCGTCTTGTTGCCGGCGATGTCTGAATTCAGGTTTGGATTTGCCGCGCTGGCAGGCGTCCCGAATGTCGGCAAGTCGACCCTGATCAACCGGCTGATGGGGAAAAAGATCTCGATCATCTCAAGGCGTCCCCAGACCACCCGCCACCGGATTCTCGGCATCTATACCGCCGACGACTTCCAGATCGCCATGGTCGACATGCCGGGCCTCGAGCCCAGGCCGAGAAGCGGGCTGGATCGCGTCATCCGGAAAACCGCGGTCAGCAGCATGTCGGATGTCGATCTCATCCTGTTCATGATCGACTCCAGAGGATGGCATGACGCGCCCCGGCAGGCTTTCGAACTGGTTCGCGGCATGAATCTCCCGGTCCTGCTGATCATCAACAAGATCGACTGCCTCGACGACAAGGCGAAACTGCTGCCGTTGATCGAGGAATCGAACAATCTCCACCCGTTTTCGGAAATCATTCCGATCTCGGCCAGGAAGCTCCCCGACGACAAGGCGTTCTGCAGCATCGTGGCACAGCATCTTCCGCTCTGCGCCCCGGGATTTCCAGAGGAGATGACCACGGATCGAAGCGACAGGTTCCAGGCCTCGGAACTGGTTCGGGAGCAGACTTACCTGCTGCTGGGCCAGGAATTGCCCTACTCGATCAGTGCCGAAACGACCCGGTTCGAGGTGGACGGCAAGGGAACGCTGTGTGTCGATGTCACGCTATGGGTGGAGAAACCGGGGCAGAAATCGATCGTGATCGGGAAGCAGGGCTCGATGCTCAAGCGCATCGGTTCAGGAGCCCGCAGGCAGATGGAAAAGGCCTTTTCGAGGAGCGTCTACCTGTCGCTCTGGGTCAAGGTCAAGAAAGGCTGGCCGGACCGGGATACGCAACTCAAGTCGTTCGGGTATATCGAGAGCTGACCGGATGGCGCGGCACCGGATTGACCAGCAGAGCGGATTCATCCTGCATCGGCGGCCCTACGCCGAAAGCAGCCTGCTCGTTGACGTCTTTACGCGCGAATACGGCCGACTGACCCTGATGGCCAAGGGCTCGAGACGGAACAGGCAACGCTCGGTCGGCCTGTTCATTCCTTTCAAGCCGCTGTTGCTGAGCTGGAGCGGAAAAGGGGACCTGCCGGTGCTGACCGGCATCGAATCGTGCCGATTTTCGGTGGACCTCGATCCCACGGCCCGGGCCTGCGGCTACTACGAGAACGAGCTGCTGCTCAAACTATTGCATCGGCACGACAGCAACGAGGCGCTGTTCGACAGATACCGGGATTCCCTGATCGCCCTTGAGGAGGGGCGCGATCCCCATTCGGTACTCAGGATCTTTGAAAAGCACCTGCTTCGGGAAATCGGGTTCGGGTTGATCCTCGATCGCGATGCGGAAACCGGGGAGGCGATCCGGGAAGATGCGCATTACGTCTACGTGCCCAACAAGGGCCCGGTGCACTCATCCTCGCCGGGGAAGGCGGCAATCAGCGGCAAGACCTTGGCCGCGTTGAAAGACGAGAATTTCGATACGCTCGAGCAGCACCGGGAGGCGATGCGACTGACGAGGATGCTGATTGATATGCAACTGAACGGAAGGGCGCTCCGCACCCGCAACGTGATCCATTCGATGAAACGGTTCAAGGAGCGCATGATCGCCTGCTGACAGGACATCGCCCCGGGACCGACAGGCCTGGACCATGCCCCGTGTCTGTCCGCCAAAGTTCAACCCCCGGTCCGCGTTGGCAATCAGCGGCATAACACGGAGTCCACGGCCCCAGTCCTTCCGTTATCCGAACCCGTCACAGCGAAAGCCGATAAACTATTGATATCCGAACTGTTTCTGGGTTTTTATAGAAAAAGAGATTGGCCTCTGAAGAAGCATCGTCACCCCTCCATCCTTCCAGATCGCGATCAGTCCACTTCCAATTAGCGGGGCGTTGACTTCCAATTAGCGGACTGTCGACTTCCAATCAGCGGGTACAGATTCTATCCGATCCATTCATCGGAACAAGGCTTTTTCGCAGAGCCTGATCTTGGAGAATCGCGATACAACGAGTCGCCTGGAAAGCTCTCGGGTAGCGCTTTGGTTGATCATGGCCCAGGGTGAGCTCTGCCTACCGCTTTTTCGGCATGTACAGATCGGTGATGGTGCCTTCGAAGGCCTCGGCAGCGAACCCCATGGTTTCAGCCAGGGTGGGATGAGGATGAATCGTCAGGCCGATGTCTTCGGCGTCGGCATTCATCTCGATGGCCAGGGTGGCCTCCGCGATCAGGTCCCCGGCATTGGTTCCGGTGATTCCCGCGCCGATGATCCGGTTGCTCTGCTTGTCGAATAGCAGCTTGGTGACCCCCTCGTTCCTGCCCAGGGTGAGAGAGCGGCCGCTTGCAGCCCAGGGAAACACGCCCTTGCCATAGTCGAGACCCTGAGCCTTGGCTTCGGTTTCGGTGACGCCGACCCAGGCGACTTCCGGATCGGTGTAGGCGACCGACGGGATCACCCGGGCGTCGAAGCCGCTTTTCATTTCGGCGGCCACTTCGGCCGCCGCCTTGCCTTCGTGAACCGCCTTGTGAGCCAGCATGGGCTGTCCGACGATGTCGCCGATCGCAAAAATGTGCGGGACGTTCGTGCGCTGCTGGCCGTCGACCGGGATGAATCCGCGCGCGTCGACTTCGACGCCGGCCGATTCGGCCCCGATCTGTGCTCCGTTGGGGATGCGGCCGACGCAGACCAGAACCTTATCGAAGACCATCGACGATGGCGCCTGGCCCTCGAAGCCGACTTCCAGTCCCTCTTCGCACGGTTTAATGCCGGTAACGCGTGTCTTTAGCCAGATGTTCGCATAGCGGGGCTTGATCCGCTTCATCAGCGGGCGAACCAGATCAGGATCGGTGCCGGGCATCAGGTTGTCCATCAT
>VYGS01000168.1 GCA_009841725.1 Gammaproteobacteria bacterium | reverse complement strand
GCCCAGGTCTTGCCGACGCCCGCCCGCCCGTGGATCGCGACCATGTCGCCGGTCGCCTGGGCGTAGCCGAGCGCGGCCTCGACCTCATCGGTCACGCCGAGCGGGACATGCCGATCCAGTCCCGACGCGTCCAGGCCGCGCTCCCGCGCCTCGGCGCGCGTGGCCAGCCAGCGCCCGATCCGCCCGGTGACGGCCTCGACGTCGCCCCGGTAGGTGCCGCGCAGCCACTGGCTGAGCGTCGCCTGGGAGACGCCCCGGCCGATCTCGGCCGCCGCCTTCGCGATCGAGACGCCGTAGTCCTCGAGCTCCGATGCGCAGGCGCGCCGGACCCCGGCATAGTAATCGGCCGGACTCTCGTCCGGCTCCACCAGTTCGATTTTCGACATGTCAGTCCTCCCCGATTGAATTGAAACGGCGCAGTGCCGTCAGGAATTTCCGGGAGCCGCCCCCGGCCCCGGTGCCGGACAGCGTTTTCGCTGCCGGCGTCGTCACCAGCCGCACCGCGGCCGGCCTGGGCGTCTCCGGCTCCGAGGCCGGGGGCAGTTCCCTGTGCGCGCTCTCCAGCGCCTGCATGTCGCGTACCGCGGCCAGCTCGGCCTCGGCGGCCTTCCTGCGCCGTCGTCGCGCCCGCTCCCAGTCCCGGGCCGCGCCCGTGTCGGCGAATCCGACCGGGGCCAGGCAGGGCGCGTGGCAGATCCACCGCCCCTCGCGGTCGTAGACCCCGACGCCGGCATGCAGGTCGGCCGGGTCGAAGCGCACGACCACCCGCTCGCCGGCGCGGTCCGTCAGCGCCGCGGCGTGATAGCGGTTCGCCGGCAGCCCCGCGCCGCGTCCGGCGTTGATCCTGACGCATCCGGACCGGTCGACCTGCGACGGCTCGGCCGCAAGCAGCAGCAAGGCCGCCTGGGACGGCGTCAGCCGCCGCACGGTGGCGGCCGAATACTCCTCGGCCCAGACCGCGTCGAAGGACCGGCGCGCGGCGGCCTCGGTGCGCCGCCCGGTGCGGGCGTTGTGCTCGGCCACGACGCGCGCCACGACCTCGATGAAATCCGCCCACCCGGCGACCCGGGTGCGGTGCGTCTCCGGACGGTCCTGCGTCGAGCGGCCGGTGTAGGCGCCCGCCAGGAAGGGGTGCGTGTCGATCTGCTTACTCAGGTCGAGGAAAGCCCGCTCGACCGGCTTACTCCGGCCCCGGCCCTTGCCGCGCCCGGCGGCATCGGCATCGACCGCGGTCACCGAGTATCGGATCTCCAGGATCTGCAGCAGTCCCGGCAGCTCCTCGTCCGTCGACCGCCAGCGTCGACGGTTCGGCTGGCCGCCCGTCATCTTGAGGGGCATGAACAGCAACAGCGTGGATCTGGTCTATCTCGATCCCCCGTTCAACTCCAACCGCAATTATGAAGCCCCGATAGGAAGTGAGGCAGCGGGTGCTGCATTCAAGGACATGTGGACACTTGACGATATCGATGTTCATGAACACGGAGAACTTGCCGACCGGAATCCGGGTGCCTATTCGGTTATTGAATCCGCTCGTCAGGTTCACGGCAAGGGCATGATGTCCTATTGCATCTTCATGGCGGTTCGTCTTTTGGAACTGGAGAGGATACTGAAGGATTCGGGCAGCATCTACCTGCATTGTGATGATGCAGCTTCATTGTGGCTCAGGGCCTTGATGGATGCAATCTTCGGAACAAATCTCTATCAAAATGAAATCACATGGAAAAGAACCAGTGCCCATAATGATTCCACATCGTTTGGCCGGGTATCAGATCGGATTTTGTTTTATGGTTCAAGGATCAACCGTGATGCGGTTCGGATCGTTCTGGATGAAAATTATGTGAGGAAGCATTACAGACATAGAGATGGTAATCATGACCGTTTTGGTCCCGTGACATTATCCGATCTCACGGGACCAAAACGGTCATATGGGGAATCGGGAGAGACATGGAATGGTTTCGATCCTGGTGAAGCCGGCAGGTGTTGGTCTGTTCCCAAGACAGGTGATTATGCCGAATGGATCGACCACAACATAATTCCGGGCTATAAAACGATGCAGGGTGTACACGAACGCCTGGATGCCCTCAATTCACATGACATGATCATCTGGTCAAAAAACGGCTATCCAAGTCTCAAGCGTTATCTTGCCTCGACCAAGGGACAGATACCCTCGGATATCTGGACCGATATAACCGGTGCCTTTGGCAAGGAAAAAACAGGCTACCCCACCCAAAAACCACTTGCCCTGCTTGATCGGATAATAAAGGCGTCCAGCAATGAAGATGATATGGTATTTGACCCGTTCTGCGGTTGTGCGACTTCACTCGTGGCCGCCGACCGGTTGCAAAGACAATGGGCTGGAATCGATCTGTCCCCACTTGCGGTCAAACTGGTCAATGAACGAATCATCAAGGATCGTGGGTCGCTCTGGGGCAAGGTAATCGTTCCCGACCAACCACCAACCCGAACAGATCTTGGCAAACTACCGAATTACCGAACGCACCGCCACCGCCTTTATGGGGAACAGGAAGGAATATGCGTTGGTTGTGATACCCACTTTCCATTCAGGGTAATGGAAGTTGACCACATTCTGCCAAGGTCAAGGGGTGGAACGGATCATCAGGATAATTTGCAGCTCCTTTGTTCCGGGTGCAACAAGAGCAAGGGATCCGACACAATGGCCGAATGGAGGGCAAGGCAATGACAAGAGGTGTGCCAATGATTGACCCAAAACGGGATTTGAAGGGAGCAACTCCCGAGCTTCTGGCAAAGGCCCTGTTGAGAAACTCGCTTCTACCGGGAATAGTTGTCAAGCCCGTTGCAGGCGGTAAGGTTCCTGCGAAGAAGGTTGCGACCGATCATGCTGGCAACCGTGTCACGCATTTGGTCAAGGGTTCCAAGTGATCTGAAGTTATGCTTGCCGGAAAACTCGTTTACATATTTTTGAAGGTGCTTCGGAGACATCTTGTGGAATGTTCCCTTGTGTCCTCTCTTGAGCATGGCCCAAAAACTCTCAATACCGTTTGTGTGTGCCATTCCATCGACAAACTGGGATACGCTGTGCTTGACGGTCTGGTGGGGATTCGGGATACCCTCATACGCCTTGGCGTCATCGGTATAGACAACCGTTTCGGGATCGGTTACATCATCAACGAATTCCTGCAGGGTTTTCTTCTTGGTATCTGGAACCACCTTGGCAACAACCTTGTTGGACTCACGACACTTGGCACCTACGACAGCGGTCATGTCAACCGCACCGCGACCGGTAAGTTCCGCCCTTTCGGAATTGGATTTGTTTTTCCGTTTCCACCAAAAAAGGATTCGTCTATCTCGGCCGGACCATCAAGGGGATTGCCATGATCACCAGCCCAAGCTTCCCTGATGCGGTGCATCATAAACCATGCACTGGGTTGGGTAATTCCCAGGTCCCTGTGCAATTTCATGCTGGATACGGACTTGAGGGACGTGACACAGAGATAAATACCGATTGCCCACTTTCGCATGGGAATATTGGAACGGGCCATCGGGGTTCCGGTCCTGACACTGAAATAGGATTGGCAGGACTTGCACCAATATGGCATTGGCTTGGCATTGGGAACTTGCCTTGTTTGATCACTTTTACACTTGGGACAGATTCTTTTTCCGTCGGGCCAGATGCAATTCTCAAACCATTCAACAGCGGATTCCTCGGTCGGAAACATGTCCATCATCTCGATAAGGGTAAGTCCTTCTCGATAGGATTTTCCGGGTGCTTTTTGCATTTCAAATCTCCATTGTTTGTTATGTAGTATATATAGGATTGAAATATGAATTTGTCAAGTAATGTATATAATCCCCAAATTTTGGAGCAAGAATTTAGTAAAGATGCTTTGCGTAGAGCGGCCCAGTCTGA
>VYGS01000122.1:14668-19308 GCA_009841725.1 Gammaproteobacteria bacterium | reverse complement strand
ATTCAAATCCCGCCCCGGCCAATCCGGACATCAGCGGATCGCCCAGATCAAAATCTGTAAATCTATGATCTGTAAGATGTTTTTTATTCATTCGGTAAAAACAGTGTAATTTTGGTCAAAAACCACTTGAATACTTGGATGGGTGGTTGCATATTTAGGGTTCCCGCGATCGCCAAAGTATTCTATCAGCCAATGTCGAAAAAAATCATACATGTTACCGATGCGTCGTTCGAAGAGGATGTCCTGAATTCCGAGTTTCCGGTTTTGGTCGACTATTGGGCGGAATGGTGCGGACCCTGCAAGATGATCGCACCGATAGTCGATGAATTGGCTGTCGAATACGACGAACGTGTCCGGTTCGCCAAGTTGAATATTGATGAAAATCCCGGTACGCCGCCAAAATACAATATCCGGAGCATTCCGACCCTGATGCTGTTCAAGGACGGCAAGGTCGAGGCGATGAAGATCGGAGCGGTTTCAAAATCCCAGCTCGCCAGCTTTATCGAAAGCCATATCTAGGTGTTGTCCGGTTCGCGCGCCGGGCCGAAGGGTTCTTGCCGCGATCCGGGGCAACATCCGATAATGCCGATCAAGTCGGCTGCGCCGAATGAGGTGTGCCACGCTGCTCGAAGCACGAATTCGATGCGGACTTGGCATTGCACGTAAATCCCGATTGCTGTACTATCACTAGTTATCCGGTGTTGCCTTCATAACGGCCGGTAAACAACCTTTCCTTCAGAGATTCTGAAACATCCCGGTCGACACCGGGAGATTAATCTTGCAACTTTCCCCTTTTTCTTTTTCCCTATGCCTATCAATATCAGTGAATTAAAGTCGAAATCGCCGACGGAAATCGCCGACATCTCCAACTCCCTCAATATCGAAAACATCGGGCGCCTGCGCAAGCAGGACCAGATTTTCTCGATTCTGAAGGCCCAGGCGAAAAAGGGCGAAAAGATTGTCGGCGGCGGTGTGGTGGAAATTCTTCAGGATGGATTCGGGTTTCTTCGATCGGGCACCTCCTCCTATCTGGCGGGCCCCGACGACATCTACATGTCGCCCAGCCAGATTCGGCGGTTTGGCCTGCGTACGGGGGACACGGTATCCGGGCAAATCCGTCCGCCAAAGGAATCCGAACGATATTTCGCATTGCTCAAGATTGAGGAGATCAACTATCAGTCTCCCGAAGATGCCCGAAACAAGATCCTGTTCGAGAATCTCACGCCCCTGCATCCGGACCAGAGGATGCGTTTGGAAAGAGAGAACGGCTCTGCCGAAGATCTGACCGGGAGAGTGATCGACCTGATCGCACCGATCGGCAAGGGCCAGCGAGGGCTTCTGGTCTCGGCGCCAAAGACCGGAAAGACGGTCATGCTTCAACAGATCGCCCAGTCGATCACGGCCCTGCATCCGGAAACGATCGTCATGGTTCTGCTGATCGACGAGCGGCCGGAGGAAGTCACGGACATGCAGCGTACGGTGCGCGGAGAAGTGATTTCTTCGACCTTTGATGAGCCGGCATCCCGACATGTGCAGGTGGCCGAGATGGTGATTGAAAAAGCCAAGCGCCTGGTCGAACACAAGAAGGATGTCGTGATCCTGCTGGATTCGATCACCCGCCTGGCTCGCGCCTACAACACCGTCGCCCCGGCTTCGGGAAAGGTCCTGACAGGCGGGGTCGATGCAAACGCCCTTCAGAGGCCGAAGCGATTCTTTGGCGCAGCCCGAAACATTGAAGAAGGCGGGAGTCTCACTATCCTGGCCACGGCGCTGATTGATACCGGCTCCAAGATGGACGATGTGATTTACGAGGAGTTCAAGGGAACCGGCAACATGGAAATCCATCTTGACCGGAGAATCGCAGAGAAGCGTGTCTACCCCGCCATTGTCATCAATCGGTCAGGAACGCGTCGGGAAGAATTGCTGACCGACCCGGCAGAGCTTCAGAGGATCTGGCTGCTTCGCAAGTTGATGCATCCCATGGATGACCTGCAGGCGATCGAATTTTTGATCGACAAGCTCAAGGCGACGAAGACCAACGAGGAATTCATTCGTTCGATTAATCGATGACAAGGCGTCAGCATCGCGCAGGCTTTATTCGCCATTTCCTCTTACATTTAGATCCAAGGGCAAACTCTAGATTGAGCTTGTACGGACAGCACCACACAGACTTATGTGCTGCTAGGCCGGATAACTCATTTGCTCGCTACAGAACCGGCACAAATTCTTGACTCGGAGGCGGATTTCGGTATACTATCGCGCGCCCTGACCGGATGGCGGTATTCGGCTGGAAGTACCGATGACGAGAGACTCAAATGAAGCCTGACATTCATCCCGAATACTCCAAGATCGAAGTGACGTGTGCATGCGGCAGCACGTTTGAGACACGGTCCACCCTGGGCCATGATCTGCATGTTGAAATCTGTTCGACCTGCCACCCCTTCTATACCGGCAAGCAGAAAATCGTCGACACCGCAGGACGTGTCAGCCGGTTCCAGTCCCGATACAAGCGAAAATAGCCGGTTCGAAGACAGGATTCGCCCGAATCCGCGTTTCGTCTGCCGGATCCGGCTTGCGGTTCGGTACCCATGACCTTCCACGACGCTGTCGCCAGGATTGCCGGGCGGCTTGAGGCTGCCGGCTTGGCATACGGACAGGGATTCGAGGATGCGCATGACGAGGCGCTTCGGATCGCCTACGCGGGTGCGGCGCTGAATCCGGCGACAGACATCTCGGCCGACTCCGACCGGCCGGATTTCGATCTCGAAGACGGGGCCGTCTCGAGGATGGACGAGATCGCCGGGATGCGGATTGCCTCCCGGCGGCCGCTGGCATATATTCTCAATGAGGCCTGGTTCTGCGGCAGCCGGTTTTACGTGGATGAACGGGCAATCATTCCCCGGTCATATCTGGCCGAGTGGATTCCCGAGCGATTTCAGCCCTGGGTGGTCCCGGAGCGGGTCGAAAGCGTGCTGGATCTGTGTTGCGGAACCGGATGTGTCGCCATCTGCTGCGCCATGGCATTTCCCCACGCAAGCATAGTCGCCAGCGACTTGTCCGCCGACGCACTGGAGGTCGCCTCAAGAAATGTCGCCGACTACGGTCTTGAAGACCGCATCCGGCTGAACCGGGGCGACAGATTCGAGGGCATAGGGGAGAGATTCGATCTCATTGTCTGCAATCCTCCCTATGTCTCGAAGGACCGGATGTCCACGTTGCCGGACGAGTACCGCCACGAACCCGAAATCGCTTTCGCCGCAGGAGTGGACGGACTGGATTTCATACTTCGGATGCTTGCTGAGGCGAACGGGTATCTGACTTCACACGGTATAATCGTTGTGGAATCGGGTTCCGCATCCGAAAAACTGGAGCAGGCGCTCGACGGTATTCCGTTCATCTGGCTGGGCACCGAATTCGATGAGAAGGCCGTGTTTCTGCTTGAGGCGGGCCAGCTCAAGGCGGCCCGGGACGGAATTCTGCAGCTGATCCAGTCCAGAACAAGATTGACGCGAAAGGGCGATGGACGATAACAAGACACTTTTTGAGCGGGCCAGAAATGTGATTCCCGGCGGTGTGAATTCACCGGTTCGGGCCTTCAGGTCGGTGGGAGGGACGCCGGTCTTCATCCGCCGTGCCCACGGAGCCTATCTTTATTCCGCGGACGGCACCCGCTACATCGACTACGTGGGATCATGGGGCCCGATGATTCTCGGGCACGCTCATCCGGCAGTCATTGACGCGGTCAAGAGACAGGCCGAATCCGGATTGAGCTTCGGCGCCCCGACCGAGATCGAGACGCGACTTGCGGAGCTGATTTGCGAACAGTTGCCGTGGATCGACATGCTGCGCATGGTGAACTCGGGGACGGAGGCTACCATGTCCGCGATACGTCTTGCGAGAGGATTCACGGGACGGGACAAGCTGATCAAGTTCGAGGGGTGCTACCACGGGCATGCGGATAGCCTGCTCGTCAAGGCCGGCTCCGGTGCCCTGACCTTCGGGGTGCCGACATCGCCCGGCGTGCCGGCCGCCATGGCGGAACATACGCTGACCGCCAGCTACAACGATATCGATTCGGTCGCCTCCTTGTTCGAGGCGGCCGGCAATCAGATCGCTGCAGTGATCATCGAACCCGTTGCCGGCAACATGAATTGCGTTCCACCGGCCGAGGGATTCCTGGGCGGGCTGAAGGAATTGTGCGAGCGGCACGGGGCCCTTCTGATCATGGACGAAGTTATGACGGGATATCGGGTCGGCCCGCAAGGCGCACAGGGCCTGTATGGCATCACCGGAGATCTGACGACACTCGGAAAGATTGTCGGAGGAGGAATGCCGGTCGGCGCATTCGGCGGCAGGGAAGACGTCATGTCCTGCCTCTCGCCTGAAGGGAATGTCTACCAGGCCGGAACACTTTCGGGCAATCCGGTGACCATGGCGGCCGGCCTCGCCACGCTTCAGGCGTTGAACGAGCCGGAATTTTTCCAGACCCTGGAATCGTCCGTGGAAAGGCTCGTGGACGGAATTCTCGATGCCGCATCGTCTCTGGGCGTCGCCATGCGGGCGAATCGGGTGGGGGCGATGTTCGGACTGTTCTTTACCGACAAGGATGCCATCACCTGCTTTTCCGATGTCATGGGTTG